>NZ_JBATGR010000432.1:0-3178 GCF_049665975.1 Eudoraea sp. | reverse complement strand
ATTGGTTCTGAGGGACCACAACTAATAAGACCTGTACTGTTAATAGTTAAAGTCTCATTTACCAAAAGTTGAACGGTCAAAGAATTTGAGGTTGCATTATAGGTAGTGATATTGCCATCTACTTCGTAACTTCCATTTTCAGTAATGTCAGTTAAACTTATGCTGGCTGAAGTTTCTCCGCTTAAAGGACTACCATCTTTTTTCCATTGATATGTAAATGCTGAAATAAGGGAAGCAGTTACATCAGTAACCCCTCCACCCGAATCTATAGCATTGATGGTGGTTACATCCAGAACAATACTGTTGTTCGTACAAGCCGCATAGGTAGAAGCATAATCAATTATGACCTCAAAAGAAGCCGGAGTGACTACCGTTGTAGTTTCAGAATCTATAGAGGTTGAAGAACAAGGCCCTCCACTTAGAGAAACACGCGCAAAATATGAACCGGTTTCTGTTTCACTTACAGATATATTGTTGCTTGTTGCGCCTGCGATGGGACTACCATCTTTATACCATTGATAAGTTGGAGAAGAAGCGCTAGTGGTTACGCTTAATGTTTCGTTTTGTCCGGGTAAAACAACCACGTTGGCCGGATTATCCCTGGTTACCGTAAAATTCCCGGCATTAGTGATGGTCACAGCCGAAGATCTTTCTACACAAGCTCCGGGACCAAAAATTTCAACTTGATAATCACCTTCAAACCCGGGTACAGAAGCATCTACAGTAAAAATATAATTATCAGACGAAGGAATGGCCGTACCATCTTTAAACCAGGTATACGTTAAACTGGGATTATTTATGTTTGCTTCAAGATTTTCAGTTTCACCAGCACACAAATCTGTTTTGGCCGGGGGGTTAATAGCTATTCCTAAGCTGGCACCTGTGGTTACATCAATAATATTGGAAAGGGTATTCCCAGAACCGGAGCATGCGCCATAATCAATTTCTACGTTATACATTCCTGCCTGCGAAACCGTTATAGACTGGCTCTTTTCGGCCAAAGGCGATCCGCTTCTATACCAATTATACTGATAGGTATTTGCATTCGGAAGATTATATACCTCAAGGGTAATGGAGTTCCCGTTACATACTTCAGCCGTACCGTCTCCAAAGTCGGCATTGCCTTGCTGTCTAATAGTAAGACCGGAATTTACATCGATATAGTACATTGGATATGCAACAGAAGCCGTGCCAATAACGGCAGGGCTTGTACTTCTAACTCTCATTTTATATCCTTCACCCCTGGTATCTGTTGGGAGTGCAAATTGAATGAAGAAATCAAAATTTGTGTTTTTTGTAGCATCTCTGGCAAGTTCTACCGGACTTGCAAAACTCCCGCTTGCATCTGATAGTTCAAGAATAAATTCATTATCACCGTTAACTAGCGGAGGACTCCAGGTGAAATTTACCCAGTAGTCATTAAAAGAACCGGAGGCACAAGCCTTATCCCAGGGAGAACTTCCGGGTGGTGGTGTCTGGTTAGGTGCTGCAACAGGAGCATTTAAAACCTGTGCGCTGAGCTGCATGCATCCTAACAGCAGTATGGTCAAAAAGAAATACTTGATTTTAAAGGATAGTTTTGCTCTCATAAGTAGTGTAGTTTTGGGGGAACTACAGTTTTACCTCTTACTGGATTTGGGTTTTGGCAAACCGTATAGGCGTTCGTTGTTTTTTTCGTTTTACATGCGTTGTTAAAGTTTTACTCGAATTTTACCAGTGTATTAACAACAAATATGTCATTTAATTACCTGGCCAGGAATTTAATGTTGTAGCACCAATTAAATATGTTGTGAAATCAGGTTATTGTATGGTGAGGATCTTTTATTGGCGGTCATACCCTCATTTTTCCTACATTTGTGCTTCAAAATTAAATTCATGAGTGAATCACCTAAATCACTTAATTTTATAGAACATATTATTGAAGATGACCTGGCTAACAGGTTTCCTTCTAATGCTTTAAGATTTCGGTTTCCTCCAGAACCAAATGGTTACTTACACATTGGCCACGCGAGCTCTATTTGCCTTAATTTTGGTCTTGGACTTCGCTATAATGCGCCAGTAAACCTTAGGTTTGATGACACAAATCCCATTAAGGAAGAACAGGAGTATGTAGACGCTATTAAACGCGATGTCGAATGGATGGGATTTAAATGGGACATAGAATGTTATGCCTCAGATTATTTTCAATCCTTATATGATTGGGCCGTGGAACTTATAAAAAGAGGTAAGGCTTATGTTGATAGCCAGACTTCCGAGGAAATGGCCAGACAAAAGGGAACGCCCACAGAACCTGGGGTTAATAGCCCATACAGAGACAGATCTGTTGAAGAAAACATTCGTCTTTTTCAGGGCATGAAGGATGGCCTTTATGATGAGGGAACCCATGTTCTGAGGGCGAAAATAGACATGTCTTCACCCAATATGTTAATGCGAGACCCCATTATGTATCGGATCCTGAAACGTGCACATCACAGAACAAATACCGATTGGTGTATTTATCCAATGTATGACTGGACTCATGGGGAGAGTGACTATTTGGAACAGGTATCTCACTCTCTATGTACTCTTGAGTTTGCTCCTCACAGAGAACTATATGATTGGTTTTTAGACCAGGTAACGGATCCGGAAAAAGTAAGACCAAAGCAACGTGAATTCGCACGAAGAAATTTAAGCCATACTGTTGTAAGTAAACGTAAATTACTTCAATTAGTGGAAAAAGGGTTGGTAAATGGTTGGGACGACCCTAGAATGCCCACTATATCGGGTTTGCGCAGAAGAGGGTTTACCCCGGAATCTATCCGGAATTTTGCAGAGACCATTGGGATAGCCAAGCGGGAGAATGTTGTGGACGTTTCACTTTTGGAATTTCACATTAGAGAACATCTCAATAAAATCGCCCCCCGGGTAATGGCTGTTTTGAACCCTTTAAAAGTGGTAATTACGAATTATCCTGATAGCGAAGAAGAATGGCTCGAGGCAGAAAACAATCCGGAAGATGAATCGGCCGGTTTTCGTCAACTTCCTTTTTCTAAAGAGTTATATATTGAAAGAGAGGATTTTAGAGAAGAAGCGAACAGGAAATTTTTTAGATTAAAACTGGGAGGCGAAGTTCGTCTTAAAAATGCCTATATTATAAAAGCTGAGAGTTGTACTAAGGATGCTGATGGAAATATTTTGG
>NZ_JBATGR010000431.1:0-3490 GCF_049665975.1 Eudoraea sp. | reverse complement strand
GGTTATGCAGGCGGCAGTGTATCAGCGTAGATGGATGGTGAACGATGTGCTGAGGCTGCTGTTGCGGGGTTGTGAAGTATTTCTCGCTCAGACATCTTATTTCGCCCTTCTCAGTCTAAATAAGCGTACCTTTGCGCCTTATTTAAAGTAATGACATTCAAAGAACTCGGCCTGGCCGACCCAATACTTAAAGCACTTCAGGTAGAAGGCTACGAAAATCCAACCCCAATTCAAGAACAAGCAATTCCCATTCTCCTCAAAGGGAAAGACCTTTTGGGGGTAGCACAAACGGGGACAGGCAAAACGGCAGCATTCGGAGTTCCAATACTTCACCATTTGTATAATTCGCAAAACGGACAACAGGGAAAACGAAGACTTAAGGCCCTGGTTGTAACTCCAACACGTGAATTGGCTATACAAATAGGCGAAAGTTTCACAGCTTATGGAAAGTTCACTGGTTTGCGAAATACGGTCATCTTTGGGGGCGTCAAACAAAATAGTCAGGTTAACAAGCTGAGAAGTGGCGTTGATATCCTGGTGGCTACCCCGGGAAGGTTACTCGATTTGATGAACCAGGGTTATATTTCCTTTCGGGACTTAGAATTTGTGGTCCTGGATGAAGCCGACCATATGTTGGATATGGGCTTTATTCACGACATTAAGAAGATCATTTCCAAACTACCCCCCAAACGACAATCACTTTTCTTTTCTGCAACCATGCCTAAAGATATTGTAGCACTTTCCAGAAAAATGCTGGGTGATTTTGAGCGAGTGACTATCAAACCGGAACAGGCTACCGCCGAGAAAGTGGAACAGGGGGTCTATTTCGTAAGTAAGGGTGACAAGCCCAAATTATTAATACTTCTTTTAAAAGAGAGACCTAATGATTCTGTTTTAGTATTTTCCAGAACAAAACACGGTGCCGATAAAATAGGTAAAAAATTAAGGCAGGCCGATATTATGTCGGCGGCCATTCACGGCAATAAATCTCAAAATGCCAGACAAAAGGCTTTAGGTGACTTCAAAGATGGCAAACTAAAAGTATTGATCGCTACAGATATTGCAGCAAGGGGTATAGACGTAGAGGAACTATCCTTAGTAATCAACTATGACCTTCCCAATATTTCGGAAACCTATGTACACCGGATTGGGCGTACAGGTCGCGCCAGTGCCACCGGTATTGCATTATCTTTTTGTGATACAGAAGAACAACCTTACCTACGCGATATTGAAAAATTAATCCAACAGGAAGTCCCTCGTATGCCACCACACCAATTTGTGGATAGTGAAGACGAGGTGGTGATCAAAAAGGAAAAAAAACAACAGCGGTCGCACAACTCAAATCGTAACAGAAATCGAAATTCAAACGGTAGCGGTGGTCAAAATAACCACAAGAACAGGAATAGAAATCGACGTAGGTATTAGATTTTAATTATGAAATTAATTCCATAGTTTTTTTAATAATCCAATTTTTGTTTTTTCATTGCTCTTCGGTAGTTCATAGCAACAGCATCAAATTTTAAATGAAGTTCCTCGCTAAAATCGAAAGGTACCTGCTGTGGTCGCTGCGATTCTACAACACGTTTATCCTGGTCAAAAATGACCTGTTCAAAATCTTGTAAAACAGTATCAGGATCATTGTGATTATAGTTACGGCCAACAATACAAAAACCTCTGCATTTATTATGTGAAATTGGTTGAGATATAAATAAATACAACATCCCTTTATTGCCTCCCCAACCCAAACGAAGTACAATGGTATATGGAAGATGTAGTTCATAAACACTCCGTCTTTCGGGTTTTACAACCTCTTCATTGGCAAAAATTGGAAAATCATCGCTATTGGTTGCTTCCGGCCTAAGGACTGAATAGTGTAAAACAGAATCTTTAATCGTCACTTTACAATAAGGAACTTCAGGGCGTTCGGGGTCACCTAACAGCCCAGGGTGTACCCAGGGAAAATGTCCGAAATCTGTAAAATTTTCAACCTGTCTGGAGCTATCGCTATTCCAATTGAAAGGACCTGTATTTACCCATTTCCAATCTGTATTTTCATACTCTGGTATGTTAGGAAAATCAAATTCAGGGTTTTTCAAAGCAACCCATACCAAACCAAATTTTTCCTGGCAATAGTAGGTTGGAGTTTTTGCTTTGCGGGGTATTTCAACATCGGGTGCTTGTGGAATAAATACACAATTGCCTTTCTTATCATATTGCCATGCATGATAGGGGCATACAAGGCAATCCTTTTCTATCCAACCTAAAGATAATGCCGTTCCTCTGTGAATACATAAATCACGCATTGCATGAACACGACCATCTGTAGTGCGCCAAATAACTATAGTTTCGTCCAAAAGAATAGTGCCAAAAGGCTCCTCTGCCTTTATTTCATGACTATACCCAACAGGGTGCCAGCATGCAAATAATCTTTCAGGAAATTTAGTTTTAGTATGCTTCATAATGATACCTAAGTCTACAACGACATTTATTACAGTAAATATATGCAATTGTTACTACGCTTTTTATTATGAAAAAGCAGCATTTAACAAATGCCCGCCTGCCTTTGGTATGGCCCTCCGCAGCTGTACCAACAATTTTGGAAGATTCAAAAATAAAAGAAAAGCGAATACGCTTGGGTAACTGATAATTGTCATAAAGTGTTTACAGGGGTTATTGTAGTTTTAATTCACTTTAAAGAAATCAATTCTGTTATGAAAAAATATGTTTTATTTTGTTTTGCACTAATGTTATGTGCTAATGTTGGTTTTTCTCAAAAAAATAACGCTAAAAAAGTCAAGTTTAAGGAAGTATTATGGCATGTTAAGGCATTTAAGCCCGAGGCGAAGTATTTAAAAATAAAGGCCATTGACAAAAAAGGAAATGTGTACAATGTAAAAGCTATTCAGAATTCTGAGCAAACAAGTTTGCTTGATGTTAAGGCATTTGTAAAAGGTAAGAGGCTACCCATTAAAATGTTAGTAGGTGAAGAAAAGTATTATTCAGTTAAAGCTATAGACGAAGAAGGAAATATATTAGATGTTAAGGCCATTACTGATGATGGAAGGTTTTTACCTGTGAAAGGTGTAAGTAAATCAGGAAATATTGTTCATATTAGAGCCATTTATCAAGATATGATCTTTTATAATGTTGTAGCCATTTCTCCGGATGGAACTACTAACGCTGTTAAAGGCATTAAGATGAATCCGGATAATATAGAAACCACAGTTAATGGGATAGAGGTTTTCGCGCATATAAAATCTATTCCACAAGTTATTTATTAAAATTATTATAGGCTTAAGCTAGCGGATCTACGCTCTAAAGTTTTAATAGATTTCTTCTCCATAAATAATGGAACCGTCCTTCGCTATGCAACTAAGCCAAGGCTTCGTCGCACGAGGAACTTCGGAAGACAAGCACTTATTATGTGACCTGACCAGCATGTCCGCCGGAGCTTTTTCTGTAGAGGTAGGTGAGAGGTGAGGTGTAATTC
>NZ_JBATGR010000430.1:0-11382 GCF_049665975.1 Eudoraea sp. | reverse complement strand
CAGCTATTAATACTCCGGAACCCTGAGATTCCTCGGTGACTACCTGAATATATTCCCCTTCACTTTCCCGGGAAACATTAATGATATCTATAACTACTACCGAGGAATTAATATCCTTATATAAGTCCGCAAGTTTTTGCGCGTTTGTGATAAGAGAAATTAATAACGTAAGTGCTAAAACTATTTTTTTCATTTAAACTTTTATTAAGAAGGCATAGCTAAGATCATAACTCATATTAAATTTTCCATTGTGCTGACTACAAGGACATGTCCAATTTATCGATCTAAGATATAGTTTCTTTTGTTTCCGGAGCTTTACTTATGGATTAATACTTTGGTCAATTAAGGCATCCGCAAGCTCCTTCGAATACTGCGCTATAGCTTCTTTAATATCTGTGGGGTTTTTCAATTTAAATCTGCCAACCCACTGTAAATTGTCCTTTTGAGCTACAGTTATATCGTACAAACAACTTTCTACTGTATAATCCACCCCTGTTTCTATTTGATCAGGTTCCCAGGAAGTAGCAGGGTAATAGTTATAATACTGCCCAAACCTGCCATATTGAGGTGCTTGATATTCCAAATTACTGCCTCCCCGAATAACATCTTTGTATTGTTCCCTGTTTATTACATTGGTAATTAATACACCAGAGAAACCTGCATCAAGTAATTGAGAAATTAAGGTTTCAATTTCCTCATCCGACATTTCTTCGGAGAAGTTTTCGGTTTTAATAACATCTACAGAAGATTCAGCTTTTGCTCCCCGAAGCCCGAGTTCATTTACAACCAATCCCTCGGCTCTAATTCGGGCAATTTTATCTTTTGTACGTGCTACTACCAATATTTTATCGTATTTTTTTTTGATGTTACTTACGTTCGTGGATTCCTGCAAATAGGAATTCCCGCAGTCTGCAAGTAAAAGAGTAAAAAATAGAGTATGATATAGTTCTTAATCATAAGTATCAGAATTACTTTTTTTGGGAATTTAAAATTAGACTTATTCGCGAACTTAACCAATTTATAAACTCAATCACTTTTTATTGAAATAGTTCGCTATTTTTTGGGTAAAACACTATAAAGTTCAGTTGATTTTTTTCTACCTCTTAATACAAATTCTCCTACGTGTTCAATGATATAATTAGGTAGATTCTTAACCTTTTCTATAGCCTCTTGGGATAACAGTATTGGTTTATCGAATTTCTTACATTGTTCCTGAATTCTGGCTGCGACATTAATAGTATCTCCATGATAGGCTATTTCACGTTTTATATTACCAACCTCTACTACGGTTATCGGCCCAATATGTAAACCTGCCTTAAATATAGGTTGTACCCCATATTCAGTTTCAAAATAATCTGCTTTAGCTTTCAGGAAGGAAGTATAAGCATAAAAAGCATCAATAGCGTCTTTTAAAACATTGTCATCATCTATTTTCCATGTTAGTACCACTTCATCTCCAACATATTGGTAAATGGTTGCCTTATAATCGTCAATGATGGACAAATAATGAAAACAATCCTGAATAAAACGGCTGTAATTTAGGTGCCCTAATTGCTCAGCTATCGTGGTTGAGCCTTTTAAATCCATAAACATAAAAGCGCGTATTTCTTCTCTTGGGGCAAAAAACTTACCAGTGATCAACTTCCCTAAGTTCCCTCTACCCAGAAGTCGGTTTATTTGGATTACAATAATCACCTCAATGTTAATAAAAACACTGAAAATAAGATTTTCTAATAATGCTGGACGGTTTAAAAACTCAACCAAACCTTTCTGCCAGGTTCCAGCAGCATTTACTACAAAAAAAGAAATGAGATAGATTCCTACCATCAGAAGTATATGGACAAGAATAGATTGAATTACAAATTGTTTGAAAGACGTTGTTTTTGTGTAGTAATGTTCATAAAAGTATTGGAGCGTGCCAAATATCGTCCCCACAACACAGGAAATTGATATAAGTAGAATGAGATACATAAATGGAGAAACAATCAGCCCAAGAATATCGAGTTGTATTTCTTGGCCCAGTCCTCTTATCATACTCCAGATAAAGAGCCCTACAATCCATCCAATAATAAAAGCTGATACGTTCTTGGTCCATTTGCTATTCATAAAACACCATTTTTATTCCTATTTAAAATTACAATTCTATACTATAAGTTCGGTCATAAAAATACTCTTTCATTTGTAATTTGATTACTAAATATTGTTCCGTTTCAATCAGATTTAGTGCTATGTATCAAAAATTTATAGAATGGTTTACTAATGAAATATTACTGCTTATGGTCTAATGTGGATCAAAAAAATTATATTTACAGAGTTGGAATGACTAAAAAGTCATCAGAAAAGAAATTGATGTTGAAAATGAGAAAATTTGTTTTAGCCTGCTTGTTGGCTGTCCCTTTTATAGTTTTATCACAGGAAAAGAAAACGTATAATATCGGGATATTAGTTGACCTGGAACAACCTGAATTAATTCCCATTCTCGAAGAACTTCAAAATGAAATTTCAGATGTAGTAGGAGAAGACGCAATAATTCGATACCCGGAAGGCTCCTTATTGTCTAATGGTTTTGATTTGGAAAAGGCAGCCAATAACTATCAAACTTTACTAGCTTCTGAAGTAGATATTATTCTGGCCTTTGGGATAGTTAACAATGAACTTATAATTAAGCAGGAATCATTTCCAAAACCAACCATTTTATTCGGAACAGTAAATAATGATTTCGTCGAAATAAAGCAAGAAAACCAGGCATCAGGGATTCCTAATTTTACCTATCTGATTGCCTCCCGATCATACAGATATGATCTGGCGACCTTTAAAGAACTGACCAGTTTTAAAAAAATTGGTATCCTGATACAACAGCCATTTATGGATGTTTATCCCTTTGATACGTTCTTTGATAAGGAGATGGAGCAGTTAGAGACTACCTATAAGCTTATTACCTATATGGACTATGAGGACATAGCTCCAAATCTACAGGATATCGATGCACTATATATCGCCGAGGCCTTTTATCTGACAGACGGTGAGGTTAAGAAATTGGCAGAAGATTGTATACGACTTGGGCTTCCGTCTTTTACCAGTGGAAGTGTTGATGACATCAGATTGGGTATCCTGGCTACCAATCAGGGAAAAGGAGACATTACCCGATTTTTCCGAAGAATAGCCTTGACCGTGGAAGCGTATATTGACGGTCAGAATCTCGCCGACCTTCCTATATATATGAGCTTTGAACCCAATCTCACCTTAAACTATAATACGGCGGAGAAAATAGGCCTTCCCATCAAAATGAGCCTTATATCGAGAACGGATTTCATTGGGGACTTCAATGAAAAAGTCTCCGAAAGGAAATATAACCTGCTCGAAGTTATGAATGATGTATTGGCCAACAACCTGGCGTTGCAAACAAGCCAGAAAGAAGTAGAACTCAGTGAAAAAGACTTACAAACGGCATGGACCAATTATATTCCGAATATTACTGCTGATGCCGGGGCGACTTATATAGATCCTGATCTTGCAGAAATATCTCAAGGTTTAAACCCCGAGTATTCTACCGACGGAACCATAACCTTATCTCAGACCCTCTTCTCAGCAGAAGCCAATACCAGCATTAATACTCAAAAGGACCTTTTGGCATCTCAGCAGGAGTTGTATAACGCTGATCAACTCGATGCCATTTTTGAAGCTTCAAACGCTTATTTTAATGCGTTAATATTTAAATCGAATTTGCAAATTACTGCCACAAACTTAGACCTCACTAAGAAGAACCTGGAAATTGCAGAAGAAAATTTTGAAGCCGGCCTTAAAGGTAAAACAGATGTCTTGCGATTTAGATCTGAGTTAGCAAACGATATGCAATCCATGATTGAATCTGCCAATGCTTTGGAGCAGGCTTTTTATGAATTGAACCGTGTCTTGAACAATCCGATTGAATACAATATAGATGTGGATGAAGCTGAGCTCGAGAAAGGCTTGTTTGAACGATACAACTATATTCAATTAAGGGAGCTGTTGGATGATCCTACCCTTAGAAGGCCATTTATTAATTTCCTTGTAGAAGAGGCAAAAAATAATGCTCCCGAAATAAAGTCTCTGGACTACAATATCTCGGCAACCGGAAGACGTATAAAACTAAATTCTGCAGGACGTCTGTTGCCCACTTTGGCTTTACAGGGCCAGTACAATCACAATTTTAATCAATGGGGTGTCGGTGTTAACCCTAACTTTGTAGTGGATAATTACAGGGTTGGTCTCAATCTGGCTATTCCACTTGTAGATCAGAACAGAAAGAATGTCAATCGCCAAATTGCTATGATTCAAAAGGAGCAACTCGACCTAAGTAAGAGCGATACCAATCTGGCCATTGAAACTAACGTAAACAATGCTGTGGTGAGCCTGGTCAATCAAGTCTCCAATATAGAACTTTCCAGGATATCGGAAATCTCGGCAAAAGAGGCACTGGAACTTACACAAACCTCATATTCAGAAGGTGCTGTAACCATAGTACAGCTTCTCGACGCACAGAATAACTATTTAAATACAAGTCTGGCGAGGGCTACAGCTGTGTATAATTACTTATTATCCAGCTTTCAGTTAGAGCGGTTTATAGGCTATTATTTTTTGTTACACAGCCGTGCACAGAATGATGAATTTATTAACAGGTTTACACAATACCTGGAAAACAACAACTAAAAAAGGCAGATAAACAATAATACATTTATGAAACGTAAAGGTTTAATAATATTGACAGTAACATTACTCTCATTGAGTTCCTGCAAAGAAAAAGTAGTGGAGCCGGCTCCTGTCCGCCCCGTAATTTTTCAGGAAGTGGGGTATTTGGGAGGCGATGACCAGCGTACTTTTAGTGGAACGGCGAAAACAGAAAGGGTAATTAACCTGAGTTTTCGGAGCAGTGGTATTATTACATTATTTAATCTAAAAATTGGGCAATTGGTTAAAAAAGGAGACCTCCTTGCTAAGTTAGACAATGTGCAGGCAAGGCTGAACTATGAATCGGCTATTTCTGCACAAAACAGTGCTGCTTCAGAAATGAATACGGCCAAACTCAGTCTCCAACGTACAAAAGTGCTTTATGAGAAAGGAAGTTTATCCTTGAGCGAATACGAAAGTGCCAAAAATGCTTATAAAACTGCCCAGGCCAGTTTTGAATCGGCCAAACGCAAGGTTGGTATAGAAGCAGAACAGATTAAATTCGGTTTTTTATACGCCCCGGAAGACGGAATAATCGCGGCGGTAAATGCCGAAATTGAAGAAAATGTTAGTCCGGGTCAGAATATTGCGGTCTTAAATGCGGGTACCGAGATGGAAATATCGCTGGGCCTGCCGGAGAGTATTATTAATCGGGTAAATCAGGGAATGGAGGTTATAATAGAATTTCCGGTTTTAACGGATGCCATGTTTTCTGGCGTAGTGACGGAAGTTTCACCCTCTGTGGATATCAACACAGCGACCTATCCGGTACGTATAGTTGTTAAGATTCCTTCTACTGAGATCAGGTCAGGAATGGCAGCTAATATAACCTTCCAATTCGAGGCAGACAAAAACCAACCAAAGCAGTTGGTAGTACCCCCTATATCGGTTGGTGAAGACGGGAATGGAAGATTTGTTTTTCTTATAAAGGAAGAAGCCGATAAAACCACTGTCCATAAGCAGTATATTACAGTAGGGGCTCTTTCATCAGAGGGATTTGCCATAATTGATGGCCTTTCTTTAGGAGATAAGATCGCAACAGCGGGTTTACAAACATTATTGCATGGGCAGGAAGTTCGTTTGCAATAGGTTGTTCAGCATAAGAAAGAATTTATATTTAAAAGATGATCTAATTTTGGTTATAGAATAAATGATTCGAGACTACCAATACAACAAACTAACCAACCTATGAATCTCACTCAATTTTCAATAGAAAAAAACAGGATCACGTTTACTGTTTTGGGAACCATTATTCTCATGGGTCTTGTACTGTACACTTCCCTTCCCAGGGATAGTATGCCGCCTTATACGGTAAGAGTGGCTACTATAGTGAGCAATTTTCCCGGAGCCAGCCCGGAAAGGGTAGAGCTGCTGGTTACCGATAAGGTGGAGAAAAAAGTACAGGAAATTCCGGAACTAAAGGAAGTGGAAAGTACTTCAAGATCGGGATTATCTGTAGTTACAGTAACCTTAAAGGATGAGGTAGTACCTGGAAAACTTCAGGCGGTATGGGACAGATTGAGAAGAAAATTGGATGATATTGAAGGCTTGCCTGAAAATGTAGTTCCTAATCTGGATGATGATGGCATTGGAGATGTATACGGTATTGCTGTAGGCCTGATATCGGATGGCTTTTCCTATGCCAAGATGAAGGAATATGCAGATGACATAAAGGACGATCTTATTAAACTGGAAGATGCTGCAAAAGTGGAGTTGGGAGGCGAACAGGATGAGCGGGTATTTGTCGAATTCGAAAATGCACAGCTGAAAGAATACGGAATCTCTGCCAGTATGTTGCAAAACAGTATTAATGCTACTAATATTTTGAGTTCCGGTGGCCAGATTAATGTGGAAAATGAACGCATCATTCTGGAACCGACCGGTAATTTTAATTCAATCGAAGATATTCAGGAAATGCTTATACCCGTTGGAGATGGCAGCCAACAAGTGTACTTGGGCGATATTACCACAATAGTAAAGGGTTATATTGATCCTCCTACCCAAAGAGTAAGGGTTAATGGGAAAGATGCGATCTCGCTCCATGTTAACCTAAAAGAAGGTGCCAATATCATAAAACTAGGTGAAGATGTAAACAGGGTAGTAGACGAGTGGCAAGCAAAGCTGCCGATGGGCCTGGAGCTTGACAGGCTGGCCAGTATGGACACCTATATTGATGTAAAAATCAGTGATTTTATAGTCAATTTAATCCAGGCTATTGTTATCGTCTTAGCGGTTATGTTGATTTTTTTGGGATTCAGGTCCGGGATGGTTATTGCCAGTTTAATTCCCATAGTAGTGATCATGACCTTGATGCTGATGGGTGTTATTAATATGGGCCTAAACCAGGTAACTCTGGCGGCTTTGATCATGGCTTTGGGAATGATGGTAGATAATGCCATTGTAGTGGCCGAGACCATTATGGTTAAAATGGAAGCCGGTATTTCAGGCAAAAAAGCGGCGGTAGAAGCTTGTTCTGAATTGTTTACTCCACTTCTTATTTCAACTTTAACTACCTCAGCAGCGTTTTTGGCGTTTTATTTAGCAGAATCTACTATGGGCGATATTGTAGGTCCAATATTCGTGGTAATTACCCTTGCTTTACTTTCCTCCTGGATCATGGCCTTATCTGTAATTACCCTTTTCTGCTACTTGTTTTTAAAAATAGAACCTAAAGGTCAAAAGAAACCGGGTTTGGTAGATAGGACCATCCAAAAATTAAAAGCGTATTATAAGAATATCATACTTTGGGCTTTAGCCAGAAAGTATCGTGTAATTTTGGGAATATTCATAGCTTTCTTTGTTTCACTTTTTGGCTTTACAAAAATACCTTTCATCTTTTTCCCTGATAGTGACCGGAACCTGATCACCGTAGACATAAACCTTCCCCAGGGTACTAAAATTGAACGGACTTCTGAACTGGTGCTCGACATTGAAAATTATATTAAGGATTCATTACAAGTAAATGCCAACAGGCCAAATGGAATAGTAGACTGGTCTTCCTATATTGGGGAAGGTCCCGAATCGTATGACCAGGGGTACTCGCCAGACGAACCTAATTCAAGTTATGCACATATGCTGGTGAATATTTCTGACGCCATTTATAATTTGGAAATGATCAGGAAATTAGATAAGTTTTGTTTTAATCACTTTCCCAATGCCGATATTAAAGTATCCTCATTAGAGGGCGGTGGCGGCGGGACACCTATTGAGATACAGGTATCTGGCGAAAACCCGGATGAACTTTCTACGATCTCTGAGCAAATAAAACTCAAATTATCATCAATAACCGGCACCAAAAATGTAAAGGATGACTGGGGTCCTCAAAGTAAAAAGTTTGTACTCGATATTGATCAAAACAGAGCACAGGTTGCCGGGATAAGCAGCCAGGACATTGCTACATCCTTGCAGACTGTACTGGATGGTTTTCAGACCGGGGAGTACCGGGAAGACGATAAGTCCATTCCCATTCTAATGCGGAGTGATGCCAGCCAGCAGCAATCCCTGGAATCACTGGAGACGCTGAATATATATTCACAGGGATCTGGAAAAAGTGTACCATTATTGCAGGTTGCCAGTATAATTCCACAATGGCAGTATGCCAAAATACTGCGATTTAATTTAGACCGTACCATTATGGTTTCGAGTGAATTACGCGAAGATGGTAATGCCTCTGCCATTACTGCTGAAATTACTCCCTGGCTTAATCAACAGATGGAAAACTGGCCGGAAGGTTATAGCTACCAGTTTGCAGGAGATGCCAAAAATACGGCTGAGAATATGGGTGCAGTATTTAAATACCTACCCTTATCCGGATTTATTATTTTGTTATTACTCATCATACAATTCAATTCCTTTAGAAAAATGGCCATGGTAACTTTAACCATCCCGCTTGGGATCATCGGGGTAGTTGTTGGCTTACTGGTGTTTCAGGAGCCATTTGGATTTATGCCTTTTTTAGGAGTTATCTCTTTGGCCGGGATAGTGATCAACAATGCCATTGTGCTAATAGACCGGATTGAAGTGGAACAAAATGTCCTAAAGCGCTCTACCCAGGATGCCGTAATTTCGGCTTGCCTGCAGCGGTTCAGACCTATCCTACTGGCTACGTTCACCACTGTGCTGGGATTGATTCCGCTTTACCTAAGTGGTGGAGAAATGTGGGAAGGTATGGCGGTAAGCATAATGGTTGGACTTTTATTTGGAACGGTGATTACCCTGTTGTTTATCCCGTCATTTTATAGTATCCTTTACCGCGTAAACTATAAAGAATATACTTTTAATGAAGAATTACTGGATTAATGAAAAAGTTTTATCATTTATACCCATATAGATTCACACTATTTCTGATAAGCCTATTATTTATATTATTTGGAACTCTTTTTATACCATCCAAATTGTTCGTTACATATGTTATTCCTTTATTTTTTATCATCAATATACTTGCGGGAATTCTGTTGATTTCAAAAAAAAACAGGATTAAAAATCTTTTTGTAGTCGTTCTTTTTGTGGCCATTGTCCTCTATGTACTATCTTCGATATTGGCTATAGATGAAATTCTATTGACCTATACGAATTTTGCTATATTATTCTCGTTTTATAGCATTGTAACTTATGAAATTATCACTCAGGTATGGAGAAGTAAAAGAGTAAACAGAGGGGTAATTCTTGGCTTGATGAGCGGTTATATTTGTTTAGGTTTAGTTGGTTTTTTTATTTGTATGGCGGTAGAGATTATAGAACCAGATTCTTTTTCCGGTTTGATAAGCCAGGAGTTGAATTCTGAAGGGAACAGGGATGATTTAATTTATTTCAGTTTTATCACACTTTTAACTATAGGGTATGGGGATATTTTGCCTTTAACACAACTCGCTCGCAATGCCTCCGTGATAATTGGACTTCTGGGACAATTTTATTTAGTGATAGTTACTGCTGTTGTTGTAGAAAAATATATCAGGCACAGTGACAGGTTGGAATGAGAAGCGGGAGAACTTTTACCTCTCAGATCAATTTAAAATGCTTCATTAACACCAAAGTAAATACCACTTTGGCCATCTATTCCTCTACCGTAATCTAGTCTAAGCCAGGTGCTTTTATCTTTAATAAGTTTAAAACGTATTCCCCCTCCAAAACTTGGTTTTAAGTTATTAAAACTGAATAGGTCACCCGCTTCATCATTTACACTGCCAAACAATCCAAAACCGGCTAAAGTCCATCGTTCTTTAAATCGCCATCTGTATTCTGCCTGCACAATATACATATGCTTGTCTATGAACCTTCCGTTAAAGTACCCCCTTGCATTTTTGCTACCCCCATAGCTTGCCATACCCTGAAATGGCACGTCACCATAGTTGTTTTCTACGTACAGACGAAAAGCCAAAATACTTTTTTTTGCTATTCTTTGATACGTTCTTAAATCTAAAATAAATTTATTAAAGGCATGTGTTGCCCCAAAGAGCTCACTTGAAAAACGCGCGGCTAAACTAAGATAATTGCCAGCCTGGGGGGCACCAATATCATCTCTGGAGTCTAAATTAAATATGGCGCCCAGGCCACTAATCACTGCGCCATCACTACCAGGGACCGTCCCGGTATCTAAAATACCACCTTCCAGTACTTCGGTAATCTGATAATTAGCATAGTTAACGGACAATCCAAAATTTAGATTCGGGGGTAATCTTTTTAAAAGACTAATATCAAATTTATTTGTAGTTTGGTTATAAGATTCTTTATTGTCCTCGGGGGTTGAAGGTCCAATACCCCAAAAGGAATTTGGAAAAACGCGATAGGTATAAAACATATCAATAAAATAATCTCCATGTCCCAGATAGATTTGAGGTGTAGCTTCAAATATGAATTGCTTCTCTGAAGTGTAGATTGCGCTAAAAAAAATATTGGAGAAACGTTGATTGTATTCATTGGTTTTATTAAGCAGAAAAAGCTGACCACCTCCTCCAAATCCAAACTTCGTTTCAGGCGTATAAAAAATAATGGGTAATGCCACAAATTGAACACTTTTTCCCTTCCTAATAGTATCGGATTGAATAAATCCTTCTTCATTTTTAGCCTGCGCAAATACAGCGGAAGACATGAAGAAAGTAAAAACTATTGTATATAAAATATATTTTTTCATCAAAAAAAGAAATCGTCAAGAATTACACCAAATCCGAAAGTAAATGAAAGGTTACTAATAGTAATATTGTCTGAGCCAACCATACCATTTATGTCAACAGTATCTATGCCAATCCAGCCATATTGAAGATTAAAACCAATATTTAAGGATATCAAATCACGGATAACATGGGAATAACCCAAACTAACCAAAGTACCAAATCCATTTCCGTCAGATTCTTCACCGAAATCAGGAATTTCATTTATGCTGGCAAGACTGCGATAAAGGACGAAGCCCGGGGAAACATTCAAAAATAATGACCCATCTTTAGTTTTAGAAAAATACCTGGCAATTTGCGGTCCTATATATAAAGATTCTCCAACAATTTTAAAATCCCCTTTTGATTCCTGCTTACCCGCCTGAAAAGTAACTCCAAATAGCCATCTGTCTTTAAAGAATTTCCCGGTGGACAGGTTTATCCCAAATTCATTTGAGATTGTTTTGTTTTTGGTTGATTTTAATTCATTACTTGTGCTGCTTATGCTTCCCGACAAAGAAGTTAACCA
>NZ_JBATGR010000429.1:0-26889 GCF_049665975.1 Eudoraea sp. | reverse complement strand
TTTCTAAGGCTTTTAGTATTTCTTTCTTATCCAACTTCATGAGCTGTGGTATTTATATCTTTATGTAAAATGATTCTAAACAACAAAGATAAGTTATAGACGCGAAACTATAAAGTTGTAGTATTGAAAAGGAGAATATCAATATAGATTTGCCATATATAAGGTTTGAAGTATTCTAAATTTGAGTTGAAACAAAACTAATAGATCTCAGAAGGCAATTCTTTAGCTGGATCCCAGAAGTACTTTTCAAAATTTACAATTTGATTATCCTGTATTACGAGGCCCTCATTTTCTAACAATTGTTGCATTAAGTTGGTGCCGTCAAAGTGATGTTTGCCGGTTAATAACCCCTTCCTATTTACAACTCTATGTGCAGGAACACCTTCAATTGGCCCTGCTCCATTCATTGCCCAACCTACCATCCTTGCACTCCTGGCCGCTCCCAGGTATTTGGCAATTGCTCCATAAGAAGTTACCCTTCCAAATGGAATTTGCTTAGAAACCATATAAACTTTTTGAAAGAAGTTTTTATTTTCCGGATTCATAATATTAATAAAATATTCTAAAAATGGTAATTACCAGTAAGACCATCATTAATGCGCTAAGAATGTAATTCGAATTTTTAGAAAAGCGGTCTGTTTTGGCTTCTAATTTATAAAAGTATACGGTGTACAAATAAAGTACGGTAAAAGTTCCACTCCCTGCTGCCAGGATAAACGTTAGAATATCCCAAATTTCAAATTTAATCCAGCCCGATGCATTCCACATAGCGTTAAGCCCGCTATAGTAAGGAATGGTTAGTAAATTAAGAGTAGCGAGGAGCATTCCTTTAAAATAACTATTCCGTTTACTAACATTAACAATTTTTATTTTTTTCGCTTTTTCACGTTTAGCAGAAATAAAAAAATAAAGTGCAAAAAAAGTAAAAACACCTAATGCTATCTTAAGTAATAAATCTATGATTTCAGGATGTCTGAATAGAAATTTTGAAATCATTACCGCAATGTACGCCTGCATCATGATCATCGTAGCCACCCCCAGACTAAACATGATTCCGTTCAGTTTCCCCTTTTTAACGCTTGTTTGGGCAGCATTCATATTTAGTAACCCCGGAGGCACAGTTGCCATAAAAGCAGCTGAAAAAGTCACAAAAAAAAGTATGATTAGATGCGTCATTGGTTACTTGACAGTAAACTTTATGTATGTAATTGGTTTTCCTTTTTCAAGATACTGCTTTTCATAGAAAGTTTGTATATCCATCACTTCTTTTGGACTCCCCTCATTTTTATAAACATCATGATTTGCATATAAAATTTCACAATTTAAACCGTGTAATAAACCCAAAGTATACCCGTGCATAAATTCACTATCGGTCTTTAAATTGATTACACCTTCATCTTTAAGTATGAACTTGTATTTATCCAGAAAGGCCTTATTTGTAAGCCTGTGTTTTGTTCGTTTATACTTTAGTTGCGGGTCTGGAAATGTAATCCAGATTTCATCTACCTCATTTTCGGCAAAGATTAAATCTATTAGTTCTATCTGCGTTCGTAAAAAGGCAACATTCCCTAAATTATCCTCCAGGGCAGTTTTAGCCCCCCTCCATAACCTGGCACCCTTAATATCAATACCAATAAAATTTCTCGAACTATCCAGTTTGGCAAGGCCAACGGTATACTCTCCTTTGCCACAACCAAGTTCCAAAACTATCGGATTGTCATTATTAAAAAAACTCTTCCATTTTCCTTTTAAAGGAAATTTACCCTCCATTAGTTCATCCCTGCCAGGTTCAATAACATGGCTGAAAGTCTTGTTTTGTTGAAATCGTTTGAGCTTATTTTTACTTCCCAAAGCAAAGCGTGTTATATTGTTTCAGCAAAACTAAGGAATTCTTTTGGAGAGCAGTTTTAGTTAGCTTTAAGTTGAGTCTTTTCTAGGGTAAATGAAAATTCTGATCCTACATCCACCACACTTTCAACATATATTTTCTCACCATGAGCCTCAATTATATGTTTTACGATTGACAATCCCAAACCGGAGCCTCCTTCTTTCCTGCTACCACTTTTATCAACCCTGTAAAATCGCTCAAAAAGTCTGGGGATATGTTCTTCAGGAATTCCTTCACCAT
Source organism: Eudoraea sp. (assembly GCF_049665975.1). Taxonomy (GTDB): domain Bacteria; phylum Bacteroidota; class Bacteroidia; order Flavobacteriales; family Flavobacteriaceae; genus Eudoraea. The sequence continues at coordinate 24,761 of NZ_JBATGR010000429.1, read as the reverse complement.
TATCGGTGATTCTTACAATCACTTTATTTCTGATAAGGTTTTCAACACTCACTTCAGTAGTACCATCAAGATGACCATATTTTATAGAATTCACTATCAAATTAGATAACACCTGCTGTATTTTATCCCTATCGGCCCTTACATAGATTGGAGTTTCATAATTCATATCAAAAGTAAGAGAGATGTTTTTTTTACCAGCCTTCATCTCTACCAATTCAAATACACTTTGTATAAGTTCAATTATATCAAAGTCACTTAATTCTAAGTTTAAGTCTCCTACTTCTAATTTTGTAATTAAATCAAGGTCCTTGATAATATAGATAAGCCGCTCTACGCCTTTTTGAGCTCGATGCAAATATTTTTTCCTAACAGCCTTATCCTCTAAAGCACCATCGAGAAGTGTAAGAATATAGCCTTGTACCGTGAACAATGGAGTCTTAAGTTCGTGTGAAATATTACCTAAAAAGTCTTTCCGGTATTCCTCACGGATTTTTAATGTATCTATTTCAATTTTTTTGTCCTTAGCAAATTTTTCTATATCCTCTGTCAGAGTTTTCATATCTGTAGTAACAGGATCGGCAGTAAAAGAAGATGATTCCAACAAAGAAACATCATCGTAAATCTTCTTAATCCTTCGGTAGATATATTTCTCGACACGGACCTGAATTATACTAAAAGATATTGCAAAAACCATTATGGTAAAAACCAGTAATTCAAACCAGGTGTCTTCTAATTGTTTTTTGTACAACAGAAAAAGACCTAAAGATAACGCAAGAATTATTGTGATTAAGAGTGAGGAACGAAAAGCAAACTTATATGATTTTTTTAACCTGGTAGACATTACAATACAAACTTATAGCCTACACCTTTAACCGTTTTAAAATGATTGTCACCAATTTTTTCGCGTAGTTTTCTAATATGTACATCAATTGTTCTGCCTCCTACAACTACTTCCTGACCCCAGACTTTATCCAATATAACTTCACGTTTAAATACCTTGTCTGGTTTTGAGGCTAATAAGGCTAAAAGCTCAAATTCTTTTCTTGGAAGAATAATCTCTTTGCCGTTGTTGATTATCTTGTATTCTTCGCGGTTAATTTCTATATTTCCGACCTTCAGTATATCTTCGTCCTCGTTCTTTTCTTCATTTAATCGCCTTAACAAAGCCTTTATCTTACTTACCAATAGTTTTGGTTTTATCGGTTTAGTAATATAATCATCTGCACCTGCGTCAAAACCTGCTACCTGAGAATAATCCTCTCCTCTGGCGGTTAAAAAGGTAATTAAGGTATTTTCCAATCCTTTAGTATTTCGAATTACATCACAAGCTTCGATCCCATCCATTTCAGGCATCATGACATCCAAAATAATCAAATGGGGAGTTTTTTTCTTTGCTTTTTCTACACCCTCAATTCCATTCTTAGCAGTAAAAACCTGGTATCCCTGGGAAGATAGATTATATTTGAGAATCTCCAAAATATCGGGTTCATCATCTACCAATAGAATTTTAATGTCCTGCTTTTTCATGGGTTTATTCTTTGATCATTCAGACCAAAAGTAAAGATAATACTAATATGGTTTAATTACTTAACATTGATTTAATGATGATAACATTAAAATAACACCAAAGATTAAAATATTGGGATATTTAAAGTGCTATTCCAAATTAACGGCAGCTATTGATGTATTTTGTCGAATATTAATTATTTAACAAATTCATGGAGCATAATGGAGAATTAAAATTTCTATATTTGTTACAATTAGCTGTTGAATAGTGTTTATGAAGCAATTCTACCTCGTTTTATTCTTTCTTTTTATTTCTTTTAGCTACGGCCAGGAAGCGCATAACTTCGGGGGCGAAATAGAGGATTTTAAGCTATATCCAAATCCTGTTACCAATGGGGTAGTTTATATCCAGACTGCATTGAATGCCCCGAAAAGAATACTCATCTTTGATGTTTTTGGCACCCAAAGACTTGAGACAACAATTCTAAGAAAGGAGTTGAATGTCTCTAATTTAGTTGCCGGTGTATACGTACTTCGAGTATATGAAAAAGATAAGGTGGCGACTAGAAAATTGATAGTTAAATAGATTTACTTTCAAAAAAAAGGTGCTTAGACCTCCCTATTAAATATTTTTTTTTCATCGATTAAATGCATAATTCATCGATGAATGTAAATACTATAATAGTTTACCTACAAAAATTTAGCTTTCACAACAATTTCTATTAGGAGAAAAGCTATTGTCATATATTTACTTAGTTGATCCCAAATCAATGTTGATGCAAAAAGCCTACGTATTCTTTTTACTGGTCTTTACTTTAGTGCTTTCCGGACAGGAAAAGCGCAAAGCTATAGATGAAAAGGAACAAGAAATTTCCAATTTTACACTTTATCCAAATCCCTCCGTTGATGGCATCGTTTACATTAAAACTTTAAATAATAAAACTAAGGATATAACCGTGTACGACGTCTTTGGTAAAATAGTACTTCAAGATCGGATTTCAACAAATATGCTTAATATAGGACGACTTTCGCCAGGTGTTTATGTCATTCAAGTGGTAGAGAATAACAAGACAATGACCAGAAAACTGGTTGTAAAATAGCATCTCAAATATATCCGTACTACGGCTCCCAGGAGGAGCCTTTTTTATTTTAACTATTTTTGTAGTCTTCAAGTCGATATGGATATCAATAGAATTTTTGAGATCAATACCTCATCTCAGTTCAACAAGCTTACATTGGAAATTTTTAGTTTTCAATATGACAACAATCCTGTTTACCAGAAGTTTTGCAGTTATTTGGGCAAAACTAAGTTTAACGTAAATGCAGTAGAAGATATTCCATATTTACCTATTGAATTTTTTAAATCCAAAAAGGTGCTGGCTAAGAACCAAAAACCACAGATCGTTTTTGAAAGTAGCGGGACAACGGGCCAGCTTCTTAGCAAACACTATGTGGCCAGACTGCCTATTTATGAAAAAAGTTATTTGAAAACCTTTGAACATTTCTATGGGAATATTGAAGACTATTGCGTGTTGGCACTATTACCTTCATATATGGAACGAGAAGGCTCTTCACTTATCTATATGGTAAAAGACCTAATTAAGAAAAGTGGGAATCCGAAGAGTGGGTTTTATCTTGATAATAAAGTCGAATTGTTAGAAACCCTTGAAATCTTAGACCAATCTGCTGGAAAAGCTATCCTTATTGGTGTTTCATATGCCTTGCTAGACATTTCCGAGCATCATTCGTTGAATCTAAAAAATACCATTATTATGGAAACAGGTGGGATGAAAGGTAGGAGAACAGAATTGGTGCGTGATGAGTTACATAGTATACTTAAAAATAGTTTTGGCCTTGATGCCGTTCACTCGGAATACGGCATGACCGAACTTCTTTCTCAGGCGTATTCCAAAGCTGACGGAATTTTCAAATGCCCTCCATGGATGTCAGTCGCTATTCGCCAAACAGAAGATCCCCTGACATCTGAATCTTTTGGGAAAGTAGGCGGTATAAATATTATTGATCTCGCCAATATATATTCGTGTTCTTTTATTGCAACGCAAGATCTGGGCAGGGTTTATATAGATGGAAGTTTTGAAGTATTAGGCAGGTTTGATCATTCAGATGTTCGCGGTTGTAATTTAATGGTGCTTTAGGACTGAGCCTAAAATTACTTACTGGAATTTTCTGGACTTTCCGTTCCCATCCATTTATCCCAAAATGTAAAGTATAATCCAAAGTTATAATTGAACTTTCTGTGATGCTGATCGTGATGAGTTGCGCCAATGACCCAATGCCCGAACCACTTTCCATATTTTCCAGAAGGGTAAACTTCAACTCCGGCATGATTAATTGTTGCCGAAATAGTCATGATCAATAGCATAAATAATAAAGCATAATAGTGCATGGGTATAAACATAACTATTAAGGGAAGGATAATAGCCTGTAACACTGTCTCCCATGGATGAAATGAGAAAGCGGTCAATACTGAAGTGTGAACACTTTTATGATGAATCTTATGAAAATACCTATAGACAGATGGCTTGTGCATCCAACGGTGTATCCAGTAGTAATAAGTGTCCTGAATAAATAGTGTTAATAATACACTAATTGGCAAATACCATAATGGATATGTGTTTATATCCACATAGATTGCTGTATCCCCATTTGACCATAAAAAATAAATCAATATTCCAAAAACTGCAAAAATCAACCCACTTATTGCCGACCAATACAATTCCTTGTATAATTGCTTATTCTTTAATGCTGAATGATCTAATATCCTTTTGTCAAACTTTTTTCGGAATAAAAAGAAAAATGCATAGTGATATGCTCCGGAAACAATTAAAAAGCGAATAAATATAATCAGAAACAGAATAAAGGTTAAAATCAGAACCGCACCAAAGTCAAAAAAATCAATTTCCTTCATTTATATGCCATTTTATGATTTTACAACCAGGATAAAATAATTTTTTTTGCCTCGCTGAAGTAAAACATATTTGTTGTTTATCAAATCTGTTTCCTTGATCAAATAATCTTCTTTTATCTTTTCCTTATTAACGGAAATAGCATTTTGTTTTAATTCTCTTCGTGCTTCACCATTAGACCCTAAAAACCCTGTTTTAGCAGCCAGTGCCCCAATCATATCCAATCCGTTGTCTATTTCAGATTTGGAAATCTCTGCTTTCGGAACCCCGTCAAAAACATCTAAAAAAGTACTCTCGTCCAAGCTTTTAAGATCGGAAGAAGTTGATTTTCCAAAAAGAATAGAACTAGCAATCACTGCATTTTCATATACTTCTTTAGAATGAACAAGAATTGAAATTTCTTGCGCCAGGCGTTTTTGTAGTATTCGTAAATGAGGTGCCTGAGACTGTTCTATTATCAAATCTTCAATTTCATTTTTAGACAAAAAAGTAAAGATTTTAATATATTTTTCTGCATCTTCATCGGATGTATTCAGCCAATACTGATAAAATTTATAAGGTGATGTTCTATGGGCATCTAACCAGATATTACCACCCTCGGTTTTTCCAAATTTAGTTCCATCGGCCTTGGTAATAAGAGGGCAGGTAAGTGCATATCCTTTACCTCCTCCAATTCTGCGTATTAGTTCTGTTCCTGTCGTAATATTTCCCCATTGGTCACTCCCGCCCATTTGAAGTGTACAATTAAAATTTTGAAACAGATATAAGAAATCATACCCTTGTACTAACTGATATGTAAACTCAGTAAAAGACATCCCTTCTTTTTCATCTGGTGACAGCCTTTTCTTTACAGATTCTTTGGCCATCATATAGTTTACTGTAATGTGTTTCCCAACATCACGAATAAAATCGAGGAAAGTGAACTCTTTCATCCAGTCATAATTGTTAACAAGTACTGCAGAATTTTCTGCCTGGTTATCAAAATCCAGGAAACGGGACAATTGCTCCTTTATCGCTTCCTGATTTAATCGCAAGGTAGTTTCATCCAATAAATTTCTCTCCGTTGATTTACCGGAAGGATCACCTATCATACCTGTTGCCCCGCCAATCAGGGCATAGGGCTTATGGCCTGCGAGCTGAAAATGTCTTAACATCATTACACTTACCAAATGCCCGATATGAAGTGAATTTGCGGTTGGGTCTATCCCCACATAGGCAGATTGAATCCCGGTAAGCAAATGCTCTTCGGTTCCTGGCATAACATCGTGTACCATTCCCCTCCATTTTAGTTCCGAAACAAAGTTTGAAATCATTTTGTAATCTATTAAAATAGTTGCTGCAAATATAATAGAAATAGCCAGGAGCTTGACTTATTGAATAAATTTATCCAATCGAAATGAGTAAATTAGGCCCATGGTTTTAGTTACAGGAGGAACTGGACTTGTTGGGTCCCATCTAATGTTGCATTTGCTCACTAAGGGCACGTCCGTGAAGGCTATTCATCGAAAAAATAGCAATATTCAGAAAGTAAAGGAGGTATTCTCTTACTATCATGAAAATTCCCAGGTGTTATTTGATAAGATTCAATGGATAGAAGCTGATATTAATGATATCCCTGCTCTTGAATTGGCATTTAGAGGAGTTACTCTGGTTTATCACTGTGCCGCATTTATTTCGTTTGATCCCAGGGATTTTAACTCACTACAAAAAATAAACAAGCAGGGTACAGAGAATATTGTAAATGTTTGTATTGATAAGAATATAAAAAAATTGTGCTATGTAAGTTCTATTGCAACAATAGGTAAATCTACAACAGGTGAATTGGTCAATGAAGAATATGAATGGAATGATACAAATGCTAATGTATATGCATCTTCAAAACACTATGCCGAAATGGAAGTTTGGAGAGGTGCTCAGGAAGGTCTCTCAGTCGTAATTGTTAATCCTGGATTAATCCTGGGTCCCGGGTATTGGGAAAGTGGTAGTGGGTTACTTTTTAAAACAGTTGCAAAAGGTATGAGGTATTACTTCCCGGGTGGTACAGGATTTATTTCAGTAGGCGATGTTATTAAGATAATGGTTCTACTTATGGATTCCCCTATTAAAAATGAACGCTTTATTGCGGTAGCAGAAAATTTATCCTTTAAGAGTATTTTAGAGATAATCTCGCTCGGGTTTAACAGACCACCCCCTAAGATTGGGCTAAAATTTTGGCAATTAGAAGTTTTCTGGAGAATAGACTGGGCTATAAATCTATTTATACCCAAAAAAAGGAAGTTAACTAAACAAAGGCTCATGTCTTTGCGCTATCCACAATTATATGATAATTTAAAAGTAAAGGAAGCCCTTAACATCGAATATGAACAAATAAAATCATGCGTTTCCTTTTCATGTCAAAAATATATAGAGGCTAACTCTTCTTATTTTTCCTGATTTAAACTATCCTTTTTATTCTCATTCTGTTTTTCAAAACGCTCTTTTTCTTTTTTTATCCTCTCTTCTATTTTTTCATAAATATCTTCATATTCTAAAGGCTTGGATGCGTAATATAAATCACTGGAGACAAACTGTATACTATCAATTTCATACTTCTTGTATATGTATTGCATGGGGACAAAATTCCTTTCTTCCATTACCTGGGGGGCGGTGGTCTTTCCTGCATTAATAATAGCCATATCGTAAAGGATATCAATCATTTTCTCTTTGGAAATAAGATTGTTGGGCATATCAATAACTTCCTCTCCGCATGAGAAAAGAATTATAAATGATATTAAGAGGAATATTTTACGCATAATTATCTATCAAAAGTAAGCCTTTTAGCATTCCTAAAACTGGAAAATTTTCCATTATCATAGGCTAAATGCCCATTTACAAAGGTGTGGGTGACTTTTGTTCTAAATTTATTACCATCAAATGGTGACCATGAACATTTATATAAAATATTGTTTTTATCAACCTTCCATGGTGAGTTCAAATCTACTATTGCCAAATCTGCAAAATAGCCTTCCTTTATATAGCCACGCTTCTCTATTTGAAATAATTTAGCAGGATTGTGGCACATTTTTTCAATAACTTTCTCTACGGTAATCTTTCCTTCTAAAGACTTTTCTAACATAACTGTTAAGGCGTGCTGAACTAGGGGGCCCCCAGAGGGGGCCTTCATATAATTATTTTTCTTTTCTTCCAGAGTATGCGGAGCATGATCTGTTGCAACAACATCAATTCTATCATCCAGTAACGCTTGCCATAACTGATTCCTGTCTTTTGAGGTTTTAATAGCCGGATTCCATTTAATTAACATTCCCTTTTCCGAATAATCTTTGTCTGAAAACCAAAGGTGATGAATACAAACCTCTGCTGTGATCTTTTTTTGTTCTAATGGAATGTCATTTCTAAAAAGATGGGTCTCTTTTCCTGTTGAAATATGGAATACGTGTAATCTAGCCCCCGTTTTCTCGGCAAGGGCAATTGCCCGGGATGAAGAAAGGTAACAAGCCTGTTCGCTTCGTATTAAAGGATGGAATTCTACCGGAATATCATCGCCATATATAGCTTTGTATTTCTGGGTGTTTTCTCTAATGGTTTTTTCGTCTTCACAATGTGCTGAAATTACCATTTCTGTATTTCTAAATATACGCTCCAAAACTTCCTCATTATCCACCAACATGTTACCTGTAGAAGATCCCAGAAATAATTTTACCCCCGAGCAGGCATATTTATCAAGTTTTTTTATTTCCTCAAGATTATCATTTGTGCCACCAAATAAAAAGGAATAATTAGCATATGATTTTTTGGAAGCCAATTCAAATTTTTGTTCCAATTTTTCTATCGTGGTCGTTTGCGGATTCGTATTAGGTTGTTCCATGTAAGAAGTTATTCCACCTGCAATGGCAGCCCTGCTTTCTGAAGCTATATCACCCTTATGAGTAAGTCCGGGCTCTCTAAAATGTACCTGATCATCTATTATTCCGGGTAAAACAAAATTTCCTGATACATCTAAAATTTTCGCCCCACTTGAAGAAAGATTACTGCCAATTTTTGCAATAATATCATCCTGAATTAGAATATCGGACTCAAATCTTGCCCCTTCATTCACGATAACCGCATTTTTAATAAGAGTTGCACCCATAGCTTAATCTTTAGTAAATAAACTTCTGAATTTCATTGTGATAACACCAAATATTGCCTCCCAAATAATTGAAGAACTCATCTTAGATTTGCCTTGCTCCCGATCTGTAAAAATTATGGAGACTTCTTCAATTTTGAATTTTTTAAGGTGTGCTCTAAATTTCATTTCTATCTGAAAAGCATATCCAATAAATTTTATTGAATCCAGGTTAATCGCCTCTAAAACACTTCTGTGATAGCAGACAAAACCAGCTGTAGGATCATGAACTTTCATTCCGGTAATAAATTTAACATAAAAAGAGGCTCCATAGGACAGCAAAACCCTATACAGTGGCCAATTAACTACATTTACACCTTTTTTATAACGCGATCCAATTGCCAAATCTGCACCATTCAAACAAGCTCTGTATAATCTTTGAAGGTCTGATGGTCTGTGCGAAAAATCGGCATCCATTTCAAAAATGTAATCGTACTTTCTTGCCAATGCCCATTTGAAACCATGAATGTAGGCAGTCCCTAAACCAGATTTGCCATTTCTTACTTCAAGAAACAAATGATTAGGATACTTATTTTGTAATTCAATGACCTTATTTGCCGTACCATCCGGGGAATTATCATCAACAACTAAGACATCAAATTCTTTTTTAAGTTGAAAAACAGCATCTATAATAGCTTCAATATTCTCAATTTCATTAAACGTTGGAATTATTACTAAGCTATCTGTCATTTGCCTTTTGGTGATTTTGACAAAAATACTACTTTAAAAGATCTAGCTGAAAATACGAAAGTATTTTTATCGTTTCATTAGAAGAATTAATTAGTGCTATAATTTGTAATTTTGGTGCGAATAGATAACCGTAATGAAACTCAAACTGCCAAGAATTTTTCTTTACTTATTAACTTCAATTTTTATTATTAACCTGTTACAGGGATATTTTACTGAGCTAATTTTTGACGAGGCTTACTATTGGTATTATGCTCAGCATATGGCGTGGGGCTATTTTGATCATCCACCAATGGTTGCTTTGATCGTAAAATTAAGCAGTTTGCTTTTCAATGGAGAACTGGGAGTTAGATTTATAGGAATTGTTCTTTCTGCCGGCACATATATAGTCCTATGGTTTTTGATAGATAATCATAAAAAGAATAGCTATATACTTCATTATTTTATATTGGTTTTCTCAATGACCCTCATTCATGCCTATGGATTCCTAACACTTCCCGATACCCCATTACTTTTCTTTACTGCCTTATTTTTATTGATATATAAGAAATTTTTAAAGTCCCCCTCCTTAGTTTTATCCATTGTTTTGGGACTTGTCATGGCTGCATTAATGTACAGTAAGTACAATGCTGTTCTGATAATACTGTTAGTGTTGATATCTAATCTGCGCCTTGTCTATAACAAATATGCCTGGCTTTCTGTGCTAGTTGCACTAATGTGTTATACCCCCCATTTTATATGGTTAATTAATAATGACCTTCTTTCTATAAGGTATCATTTGTTTGAAAGGCCAAACAGGGCCTACGAATTTGGTGATTTTTCTCTAGGATTTTTTGTTAACCTGATTGTGCTTTTCGGCTTAACTTTTCCATGGATATACAGAGCCTTATTGAAAACAAAAAAATCCAATAAATTTAACCAAGCCCTTTTGTATTTAATTTATGGTACAATTGCATTCTTTTTTATTTCCAGTTTTAACAGACGTATACAAACACAATGGTTAATTGTTATTTGTATTCCAATGATTGTAGTGGTATACAATCAAATACTACAGGATAGGATTACCAGAAAATGGATATTTATTCTTGGAACAGCTAATATTATAATTTTAATGTTCCTCAGAATAGGATTGATCTATCCCCCGCTTTTCCCTATTGTTTATGAATCACATGGAAATAAAGATTGGGTAAATGAAATAAGCTCAAAAGTTGGGACAATGCCTGTAGTATTCGAAAATTCTTATACCGATGCACCTATGTATACTTTCTACTCTGGCAACACCTCTTATTCACTAAACAATATACGGTACAGGCAAAACCAGTTTTCAATTGATGAGTCTGAAAAACTTGTTCAAGGTCAAACAATACTTTATGTCTCTAAATTCCTAAATAAAGGTGACATCTCTTATTACGATGCAAAAGGAGGTCAGCATTATGGTGTTTACAAAAAGAATTTTGAATCTTTTAGAAAGTTGAGAACTATTATTGATGCTCCAAGTGAAATATTGGAAAACAAAAATTTAACCTTTAAAATTTACAACCCATATGCGACCGATATAAAAATTTCTAAACTGGAATTTGGGGTGGTTTTTCTGAACAAATACAAAAACTTCAGAGAGGTCAAAAAAGTTCATGCTAGCCCATTGCAAGAAGAGATACGTGTACTCAAATCGAAAGATACAACGAGCTTTAAATTTTCGATGCCAGAACCAGACATAAATGATGCATATTATTTTAAGATAAGCATTTCTGAAAACGGACTTTATTGGGGTATAAATGGGGAAAACGTTAAATTGCCATAATGGAACCTGTTCAAAGAGTAATTAATAATATAGATTGGATAACAGCAATTATCTTTTCCAGTATACTATTTATGGCTATTGCTAAGAATTTATTTTACAACAGGTTTTTAAATTTTATTATACTCCCTTTTAATAACAAGTATATTTTTATGTACAATAAAAAGGATAAACTATTAAATTGGTTTAATATTTTTTTTACAATATTCCAACTTCTAAATTTTTCACTTTTCATCTATTTGACTTCAAATATTTTGTATAATTCAGAAAGTGAGCTATATCCCGTAGTTTTTTCGATTATTCTAGGATTGCTATTCCTGTTTTTATTCGGCAAAATATTGCTACAAATGGGAGGTGGGTTTGTCTTTAATAATAATAAGATAATTTCTGAATTCATTTTTAAAAAACTATCCTACCTTAACCATAGCAGTATCATCATGTTAGCAGCAAATATCATCCTTGCTTATGTACTTAAGGATTCGAAAATAGTTGTCTTTGTTAGCATTTTTCTAATAGTAGTGGTAAATGTAATTGGTTGGATAACTATCATAAAAAACTATCAAAAAGTAATCTCAAGCTACTTTTTCTATTTTATTTTGTACCTTTGCGCTCTCGAAATTGCACCCATTGTAATCATTGCGAATTATCTAAAAGACTAGGAGACATGAAGGTAAAAACGATTTTGGTTTCCCAACCAGAACCAACAATGGAAAATTCTCCATACCTAAGGCTAATTGAAAAGGAAAAAGTAAAGGTAGACTTTAGGCCTTTCATACATGTTGAAGGGGTAGACGCCAAAAGCGTAAGACAACAAAAGATTGATCTAAAAAATTATTCCGCTATTATCCTTACCAGCAGAAATTCTGTTGATCATTTCTTTAGAATAGCTGAAGAAATGCGTTTTAAAGTTCCGGATACCATGAAATACTTCTGCCAATCTGAGGCAGTAGCTTTTTATCTCCAGAAATATGTTGTTTACAGGAAACGAAAAATTTATGTTGGAAAAAGAAATTTTAGTGAATTACTTCACTTATTTAAAAAATACAAGGAGGAATCTTTTTTACTGCCTTCGTCCGATGTATTAAAACCAAGTATTCCGGAAACATTAAATGACCTTGGACTTAATTGGAATCGGGGTATTTTCTATAAAACGGTTATTAGCGATCTTTCCGATTTAAGAAATGTTTACTACGACGTTCTGGTGTTTTTTAGCCCTTCTGGCATAGAATCATTACTTAAAAATTTTCCTGACTTTGAGCAAAAAGATACAAGAATAGCGGTATTTGGAAATTCAACCGTTTTAGCGGCAACAAATGCTAGTTTGCGAATTGATATAAAAGCTCCCACTCCGGAAACTCCTTCAATGACAATGGCCTTACAAAAGTATATTACCAGTGTCAATAAAAAATAAAAACTTAACAAAAAGGTCTCGGTAAATGAGACCTTTTTAATTAGTAGTTATAGCGTTGGGGTCCCCCTCGCCTTATTTCTTCGCTGGCAAACGACTCGAACTTTTTAAAATTCTCACGAAAAGCATTGGAAAGTTTAAATGCAACATCATAATAGGCTTTATCATTATTCCAGGTTGCTCTCGGGCTTAATACGTCTGTAGGGACACCCGGACAAGTCCGTGGTTGTGCTACACCAAATACAGAATGAATATGGTAGGTATCATAGGTATACAATCCTAATTCACCACTAAGTGCTGCCCTAATCATAGCTCTTGTGTATTTTAATTTCATTCGTGTTCCAACCCCATATGGCCCACCGGTCCATCCCGTGTTAACTAACCAAACATTAACTTGAGATTCTTTCATTTTTCTGCTTAATGCTTCTGCGTATTCTGCCGGATGTAAAGGCATAAACGGCGCTCCGAAACATGCAGAGAATGAAGGTACAGGTTCAACTACTCCTGCCTCTGTACCAGCCACCTTAGCGGTATATCCGGACATAAAATGATAGGCAGCCTGGCTGGGAGTTAATTTTGATATAGGAGGTAATACGCCAAAGGCATCTGCTGTAAGGAAAAAAATGTTTTTAGGGTCTTCTCCAATTGAAGGTCTTTTAATATTAGAAATATGATCAATAGGATAACTTACCCGGGTGTTTTGAGTTATGGAGGTGTTATCATAATCGACTTTCCCTTCTGAATCTATAATAACGTTTTCCAAAATTGCGCCTTTTTTAATTGCGGCATAGATCTCGGGTTCTTTTTCAGCACTTAGATTAATCACCTTGGCATAACATCCACCTTCGAAATTAAAAACTGTATTTTCTTTAGTCCATCCATGTTCGTCATCTCCAATCAATTTTCTAAATGGATCTGTAGACAAAGTTGTCTTACCAGTACCGGAAAGTCCAAAAAACAGGGCTGTATCCCCTTTTTTTCCAACATTGGCGGAACAATGCATGGGCAAAGTATTCTTATACATAGGCAAGATGAAGTTTAAAGCAGAGAAAATTCCTTTCTTAATCTCTCCAGTATAACCCGTACCTCCTATTAAAGCAATCTTTCGAGTAAAATTCAGAATAGCAAAATTGTGTTGTCTGGTTCCATCAATATCACTATCTGCCATAAACCCTGGTGCATTTATCACGGTCCATTCCGGCTCAAAATTCGCCAATTCCTTTTCCTGAAGTCTAAGAAACATATTATGTGCAAATAAATTGGACCAGGGGTATTCATTAATAACCCTTAAATTTAACTGATAGTTACTATCTGCACAGGCATAACAGTCCCTTACAAATATTTCCTTGTCCTTTAAATACGTGATCACCTTCTTATAAAGCGAATTAAACTTCTCTGGGGTGAAAGGAATATTTATATTGCCCCACCAGACTTTATCTTTGGTAATATCATCTTTAACAATAAAGCGATCCATTGGAGAACGACCAGTAAACTCTCCTGTGTTAACAGCCAAAGCTCCATTTGACGCCTCCCTGCCCATCCCCCGTTCAATGGTCATCTGATGAAGTTGTTCAGGATCTAATTGATAAAATATCTTATTGGTTTCCAGGCCGTACTCTTTTAACGAAAATGAATTCATTGAAATGCTCTTTATTGCTGTTTATATTGTATTCTAGAACCTAAAAAAATATCAAGTCGTGGATCATTCATTAAAGCCATTCTCCTTGATTATAACAATTTTCTATAAGCCCGATAGCCAAATAATAACCATCCCAAAATCAAAAGAAGACCCCCAATTGGCGTAATAAAGCCTATCGTTCTAAAGTCAAAAAAAGTCAGGCCGTTAGTAGCCAACAAATAAATGGAAAATGAGAAAAAAACTATTCCCGAAACAATGAAATAATAAACCAGTTTCTTTTCTTCTTCTGGAATGCTTGTCACGCTACCAAGAATAAGTAATAACAGGGCGTGATACATTTGATAAGTAACTCCGGTCTCAAAAGTGTCTATCTCACCTGAAGTCAGAAGATTCTTCAGTCCGTGGGCCCCAAAAGCACCTAAAACTACTGCCAAAACTCCAAAGAAAACCCCTGTACGGAAAATTGTTTTGTTCATAACTTAAATGACCATATTTTTGACAAATGTAACAATTTGATACCTTAGTCACCGCAACACTGCGAACAGAAAATAAATTTAATGTTACGAAAAATATTGGTCATTGGGGCGGGAAAATCTACCTCCTATTTGTTGGATTACTTTCTTGAAAAAGCAGATTCAGAAAAACTACATTTAACTATTGGTGATCTCAATACCAAGATGATTCCTGATGAGATAAAAAACCATCCTTCGTGTAAAGTTATAAAGTTGGATATTTTAAATGATGATGAAAGAGAGATGGCCATTAAAAACTCAGATATTGTTATTTCTATGCTCCCGGCACGATTTCACCTGAAAGTGGCCGAAGATTGTATTCGACTTAAAAAGCATTTGGTTACTGCATCCTACGTTAGCAAAGAAATTAAAGCATTAGATGCCGCAGCCAAAAAAAACGGATTAGTTTTTATGAATGAAATTGGTTTAGACCCTGGCATAGACCATATGAGCGCCATGCAATTTATTAATGAAATAAGGGAAAAAGGCGGTAAAATGTTGCTATTTGAATCTTTTACAGGTGGCCTGGTTGCTCCTGAAAGTGATAATAACCTATGGAATTATAAATTTACCTGGAATCCAAGAAATGTTGTAATTGCCGGACAAGGGGGAACTGCAAAATTTATACAGGAGGGCACCTATAAATATATACCCTATCATAAACTTTTCAGAAGGACAGAATTCATGAATATAGAAGGGTATGGAGCATTCGAAGCCTATGCAAACAGAGATTCGTTGAACTACAGAGAAGCATATGGTTTGGAGGATGCACTGACTCTTTACAGAGGCACCATGAGGCGTGTTGGGTTTTCCAAAGCCTGGAATATGTTTGTTCAATTAGGTATGACAGATGATAGTTATACTATAGAAAATTCTGAAGGTATGTCCTACAGGGAATTCACTAATCTTTTTCTTCCCTATTCACCAACTGATTCTGTTGAACTTAAACTCAGACACTACCTAAAAATTGATCAGGACGATATCATGTGGGGTAAACTGCTGGAATTAAATTTGTTTGATTCAAAAAAAATCATTCCAATTAAAAATGCTTCCCCGGCTCAAATGCTTCAAAAAGTATTGGAAGACAGTTGGACCATGGCGCATGACGATAAAGATATGATCGTTATGTACCATAAATTCGGATATAAATTGAATGGAGAAAAACAGCAGCTTGATGCTAATATGGTAGTTATTGGCGAAAATCATACGCATACTGCAATGGCCAAAACTGTAGGCCTACCAGTGGCTATAGCTACCTTACTTATACTCAATAAAAAAATAGCTACTCCAGGGGTTCAGATTCCTATATCAAAGGAAGTATATGGGCCAATCCTAAAGGAGTTAGCCACCTTTGGAGTAGTGTTTAAGGAGTATCATGTACCATATTTGGGGTATAATCCTGATTCTGTGGCAGGTTAATATTTGAAACTTATTTTGGTATCTTTAGGCTTTATATGAAAGCTAGTTCATGAAATCAGGTAATGAAAATGTAAAAATTGATGGGATTGATAAAAAAATCCTAAGGTTCCTTATGCAGGATGCAAGAAAGCCAATATTAGAAATTGCCAGAAATATTGGAATATCAGGAGCTGCAATTCATCAAAGACTTCGAAAACTGGAAAAATCCGGACTTATTGCTGGATCTAAATTCATCGTGAATCCAAAAGTTTTGGGTTATACGACAATGGCGTATATTGGTATTTTTCTGGATAAAGCCATGAGTAATCCGATAGCCGTGAAGCAGTTGGAAAAAATACCAGAAGTCCTGGAATGCCATTACACTACTGGTAATTGGTCTATCCTTATTAAAGTTTTGTGTAAAGACAATGAACATCTTATGCATTTGTTGAACAAAAAAATTCAGCAGATTGAGGGTGTTTCCAGGACAGAAACCTTTATCTCTCTGGATCAACAAATAGACCGTCAAATTACTATTTAGCCGTCCAAAAATATTATAGTACACAAACTAATCTCTTCCACCGAATACCTGAAAGCCCCAGTAAACCAAAGATGCCAGAGAGCCAATTGCAGCAACGACATAAGTTCTTGCCGCCCATTTTAAGGAATCCTCAGAACCCTTGTATTCTTCCTGTGAAACAATATTCTTCCGTTTTAACCAGGCCAATGCCCTGTTACTTGCATCATATTCTACAGGGAGCGTAATAAAACTAAAAAATGTAGCAAAACCCATCATAATTAGCCCTGCTACAGCTATATAAAAACCGAATTGACCTCCCGCGCCTTCTGTGGAAGCTGCCAATATAAGCCCTCCAAAAACTACCCACATAGATATCCCAGACGTTACGCTCACTACAGGAACCAATTTAGAGCGAATTGAAAGCCATTCGTAGGCCTGTGCATGCTGAACTGCATGGCCACACTCATGCGCCGCAACAGCAGCTGCAGCCGCATTACGCTGATTATATACCCCTTCGCTAAGATTAACTGTTTTTGTTTTCGGGTTATAATGATCTGTAAGCATTCCAGCAGTGGAGACAACTTTAACATCTCTTATACCATGATCACTCAACATTTTTTCCGCAATTTCAGCACCGCTCATACCATTACGCAAATGTACTTTGGAATAATAATTAAACTTGCTCTTTAGCTTTCTGCTTACCAACCAACTTACCAGGGCAATGGCACCGAGTAGTATATAATAAATTGTCATAATTTCGTTTTTTGCTATTTTAAAAGTACTTAATTAATAACAAAAACCCGGCCAAGACAAAGCCGGGGTTTTTATACTGACAAAATGTACATTTATACTGCTATTTCAGTCCAATCAAAAGCTTCTAAAATCTCTTTGTAAACCACTTCTCCGTGCACGATGTTAAGCCCTTTATGTAAAGAGGAGTCTACTTCACAAGCCATTTCCCAGCCTAAATTTGCAAGCTTCAGAACATATGGCAATGTTACATTTGTAAGAGCCATAGTAGAGGTATAAGGCACTGCCCCAGGCATATTGGCTACAGAATAATGTACTACATCATCAATTATATAAATGGGGTCTTCATGTGTGGTAGGCCTCGTAGTCTCAACACACCCACCCTGATCTACTGCCACATCAACAATTACAGTTCCTTTTCGCATATCGCTTAGCATATCCCTGGTAATTAGTTTAGGTGCTTTGGAGCCTTTTAATAGTACACCACCAATAATAAGATCATGAGTTTTTATATGTTTTCTTATATTGAATTCATTAGAAAACTCCGTTACCACATGGCTGGGCATTACATCATTGATATAGCGAAGTCTCTTCATATTAACATCTAAGATGGTAACATGAGCACCAAGGCCGGCTGCCATTTTTGCAGCCTGAGTACCGACAATGCCAGCCCCCAAAACCAGAACTCTCCCGGGTGGAACCCCCGGAACACCACCCAACAAAACTCCCCTGCCCTTTACTGGTTTCTCCAGATATTTTGCCCCTTGTTGTATGGCCATCCTACCTGCTACTTCAGACATTGGGGTCAATAAAGGAAGAGTTCTGTCTTTATCCTCAACAGTTTCATAGGCTATACAAACTGCCTTTTGCGCTATCATTGCTTTTGTCAAAGTTTCACTGGAAGCGAAATGAAAGTAGGTAAAAATAACCTGCCCTTTTTGTATAAAATTATATTCCTTTTCTATAGGTTCCTTTACTTTAACAATCATTTCTGCCATTGCATAAACCTGCCCTATAGTATCTAGTATAAGTGCCCCCGCTTTTTTATAATCCTCATCAAAAAACCCGCTGCCTTCACCGGCACCGGACTGAATGTAAACCGTGTGATTGTACTTAACAAGTTCAAATACTCCGGCAGGTGTCATTCCTACCCTACTCTCATTGTTCTTGATTTCTTTTGGTACACCTATAATCATTGTATTATATTTTTAAGTTCATGTCAAAAATGTAACAATAAATACTAATAATGAAATAAAATCGACAAAATGTAGGGTAACAACTCTGTAAATGTGCTTTTATTTAAACTGTACCCCTATAATAATAGGGGTCTTTTCTATAAAATAATTCTTTCTTATATTGTTAATTATTTTTTAGGGGGGGGTAGGCGATAGCATTGTTTAGCAAAGATTTTGCTTCTTAGATAAGCATCAGCCTACGATATTCACTATTTTACCGGGAACTACAATAACTTTTTTAGGGATTCGCCCCTGGAGTTGTGCCTTCGTTTTTTCATGAGACATAACTGCGGATTCTATTTCTTCTTTGACCATATCCAAGGGAAGTTCGATAGTAAAACGCATTTTCCCATTAAAAGAAATTGGATACTCTTTACTATTTTCAATGAGGTGGTCTGCATTAAATTTTGGAAATGGCTCTATTGAAACAGATTCTGTATGCCCTAACTTCTCCCACAGTTCTTCAGAAATATGAGGTGCGTAGGGTGAGATTAAAATTGCAAGAGGCTCCAGTATTTCCCTGCTGGTACATTTTTGGGTGGAAAGTTCATTTACACAAATCATAAAGGTTGCTACGGAAGTATTGAATGAGAAATTTACAATATCCTCTTCCACTTTTTTGATTGTTTTATGAAGTGATTTTAGAGCTTCTTTTGAAGGTGACTTCTCCGAAATCTGAAATCCGCCTTCAGGCCCTGAATGATAAAGCCGCCATAGTTTTTTTAGGAAAGCATATACTCCTGAGATACCAGCTGTATTCCATGGTTTCGCCTGTTCCAGCGGCCCAAGAAACATTTCATACATGCGTAAGGCATCTGCGCCATATTCCTCACATATTTCATCCGGGTTTACCACATTGTATTTAGATTTGGACATTTTTTCAACCTCCCGTCCTACAATGTATTTACCATCTTCCAAAATAAAGTCAGCATCTTTAAACTCGGGCCTCCATTTTTTAAAGGCTTCAATATCCAATTCATCAGAAGAATTAACTAAAGAGACGTCCGCATGTAATGGACTTACTTTTAATTCATTTATTAATCCTTTGGATATCAATTTAGTTGTTCCTTCTTCTCTGTACACAAAGGCGCTTGTACCCAAAATCATTCCCTGGTTAATTAATTTTTTAGCGTATTCTTCATGTGGAACCAGTTCCTTGTCGAACATAAATTTCTGCCAAAAACGGGAGTACAATAAATGGCCCGTAGCGTGTTCAACACCTCCAATATACAGATCAACCTGCTGCCAGTAGTTAATAGCATCCTTAGAGAAGATTTCTTTATCATTTTCCGGATCCATATATCGATTAAAATATTGTGAGCTCCCTGCCCAGCCAGGCATTGTATTCAGTTCTAAGGGGAAAACTTTTAAATGGTCAATTAAACTATTGTTTACCACCATAGATTTCTGCGTATCCCAAGCCCATTCCGGTGCATTCCCCAATGGTGGTTCTCCAGTATCTGTGGGCAAATACTTCTCTACTTCCGGCAGCATCAACGGAAGCCAGTCTTCATCGATCATTTTAGGCATTCCATCAACATAATATACCGGAAAAGGTTCGCCCCAATAGCGTTGGCGGCTAAAAACTGCGTCTCTAAGTCGATAGTTAACTTTCCCTCTTCCCAGACCAATATTTTCTAATTCCGAGATTACCTTTTTAGTAGCTTGTTTATAATTTAATCCATTTAAAAACTCAGAATTGGCAATTATGGTCAATTCCTTATCTGCAAATGCTTCTTCGGATATATCTATACCCTCAAAAATATTAGGAATACGGATATTAAAATGCTTTGCGAAATCATAATCGCGTTGGTCGCCACTTGGCACAGACATAACCGCTCCGGTTCCGTAGCCGGCTAAAACATAATCCCCAATCCATATTGGTATTGATTCTTTCGTAAAAGGATGTTCTGCAAATGCGCCTGTAAAAACACCAGTAATAGTTTTTACATCTGCCAACCTATCTCGCTCTGATCGTTTGGAAGTGATTTGAACGTAGGTCTCAACTTCCTCTTTCTGTTCTTCAGTAGTTATTTTTGATACTAATTCATGCTCTGGAGCCAGAGTCATAAAACTCACCCCGAAAATTGTATCCGGACGGGTCGTGAATACCTCAATGGGGTAGGAGATATTGTTATTACCCGAAGGTATAGTACTAAAAGTAACTGAAGCTCCAACCGACCTGCCAATCCAATTAGCCTGGGCGTCTTTCAGAGACTGAGGCCAATCTACTTTTTGTAAATCATCGAGCAGGCGTTGTGCATAAGCCGTAATGCGCATGCTCCATTGGGTCATTTTTGTTCGTAACACAGGATGTCCACCTCGTTCAGAAACTCCATTAATAATCTCATCATTTGCAAGAACAGTTCCAAGGGCAGGACACCAATTAACCTCCGTATCCGCCAGATAGGTCAATCTGTACTTTAATAATAATTCTTCCTGTTTTTTTGAATCCAGCTCATTCCATTCTGAGGAGGTAAATAAGGGGGTGTCTTCATCACAGGCTGCGTTGATATTGATATTACCTTCTTTCCTGAAAATTTCTATTAGTTTTTCTATTTTTTCAGCTTTATCGTTGCTTTTATTGTACCAGGAATTAAAAAGCTGAATAAATATCCATTGTGTCCATTTGTAATAATTTGGGTCAGAAGTACGAACTTCCCTCTGCCAGTCAAATGAGAACCCTAGTTTATCCAGTTGCTCTCTGTATCTTGCTATATTGGTTTCTGTGGTAATAGATGGGTGCTGTCCTGTTTGTATGGCGTATTGTTCTGCCGGTAGTCCAAAGGAATCATAGCCCATCGGATGTAAAACATTAAATCCCTTATGTCTTTTATAACGGGCATAAATATCACTGGCAATATAACCTAAAGGGTGTCCAACATGAAGACCGGCCCCAGATGGGTAGGGAAACATATCCAGAACGTAATACTTCTCCTTCTGCGAGCCATTAATCGCTTTAAATGTATTCTTATGTGCCCAATATCTTTGCCATTTAGCTTCAATCTCCCTAAAATTATAGCTCATAATTTTTGTTTATAATCGATACCGCGTAAAAATAAGTTTATTCAATTTACTTTCCTATTTTTACGTATTCATATCCCACTATGAGCAAATCTTTTGAACGCTATCAAAAACGCAAATTGATCTCTTCCTACTTTTCGGTGGTTTTGAGTATTGGGCTTGTGCTTTTTTTATTGGGTGTTTTAGGACTTTTAGTTTTAAACACCAAAAAATTGGCAGATCATTTTAAAGAACAAATCAAAATTTCCGTTTTCTTAAAGGACAATGCCAAGGAGGTTGAAGTTGATCAATTGCAGAAAAGTCTGGTAATGTCAGATTATACCAAATCTGCTGTCTATGTTTCCAAAGAAGAGGCAGCTGAGATACACAGTGCAGAAATTGGTGAAAACTTCCTGGACTTTTTGGGCTATAATCCTCTTAAAAATTCAATTGATGTTGCATTAAAAGCAGATTTTGTGTCTACAGCACAAGTAGAGGAAATTGCTTCAGAATTAGCTAAAAAGGATTATGTAGAAGAAGTAAGCTATGATAAACCCCTTATTGCGCTGCTCACGGACAACGTAAAAAAGATTTCCTTCTGGATATTAATAGCTAGTGCTGTTTTTACACTTATAGCTGTTTTATTAATCAATAGTTCTATCCGCTTGTCCATATATTCTAAACGTTTTATAATAAAAACAATGCAAATGGTTGGCGCTACAAAAAGGTTTATTAGAAGGCCTTTTATTTGGACAAATATTAAATTAGGAATGCTGGGTTCATTAATAGCACTTATGGCATTGGGAATTGTGCTCTATTATGTTGACAAGAACTTCCCGGAATTAAACCTTTTACAAGATTTTATTATATTGAGTATCCTTTTTATTGGTGTTTTTGTTTTAGGTGTACTTATTTCATTAATAAGTACTTATTTTGCCACCCAACGTTTTCTTAATCTCAGAACAGATGATTTATATTATTAAATTTGCAGCATGAGTCAAAAGCAAAAAAATAAGCAAAGTCAGGCTCCAAAGCCTGAATTTATCTTCCAGAGAAGAAACTATCTCTTTATGTTTATAGGACTTGCCTGTATGGCTCTTGGATTTATTTTAATGAGCGGAGGAGGAAGTGATGACCCTAATGTGTTTAATCCGGATATATATAGCTTCAGAAGAATTCGATTGGCACCAACATTGGTCCTTATAGGTTTAGGGATTGAGATTTATGCCATTTTATTAAATCCGCATAAGAAGAAAAACGATTAATTGGAAATCATAGACGCAATTATCCTTGGCATAGTCCAGGGATTAACAGAATTTTTACCTGTTTCATCCAGTGGTCACCTGGAATTGGGAAAGGCAATATTAGGCGATAACTCTATTCCGCAAGAAAGTTTGTTGTTTACTGTGGTGCTGCATTTTGCCACTGCGCTAAGTACAATTGTGGTCTTTAGGCAAGACGTATGGGAAATTATCAAAGGATTACTTCAATTTAAGTGGAATGAGGAAACCCGTTTTTCTTTAAAGATTATTATATCTATGATCCCAGCGGCAATTGTTGGGCTGGTTTTTGAAGAGCAGCTAGAAGGTTTTTTTGGTGGCAATGTAGCATTTGTTGGCTATATGCTTATTATTACAGGCTTACTCTTATACCTTGCGGATAGGGCTAGAGAAACTCAGAAAAAAGTAACATATCTCAATGCCTTTATCATAGGAGTTTCTCAGGCAATTGCCATATTACCCGGTATTTCCAGGAGTGGGGCCACAATATCCACTTCCGTATTGTTGGGTGTAGATAAGACCAAAGCAGCCCGATTTTCATTTTTAATGGTTGTACCCCTCATAATTGGTAAAATGTCTAAAGATATTATTGGTGGTGAGATTCAATTTCAAACTGAGCAAACTATTGCTATGGGTGCAGGTTTTATAGCCGCCTTCTTAGCAGGTTTAGTGGCATGTACCTGGATGATTCAACTGGTAAAAAAAAGTAAGTTAGTTTACTTTGCTATTTACTGTTTTATTGTTGGATGTATTGCCATAGGTTTTGGTCTGTGGGCTTAAGCCCTTAATTATGTATATTTTCATTTAATTTTTTGTCTTGAAAACCAAAGAAGATTTTTTGAATGGTCAACTTATTCTAATTGACAAACCTTTAGAATGGTCATCTTTTCAAGCAGTAAATGCAGTAAAGTGGGCGATTAGAAAAAGATACCAATTAAAAAAAATTAAAGTTGGCCATGCAGGCACTTTAGACCCTCTTGCTAGTGGGCTTTTATTAATTTGTGTGGGGAAATTCACTAAACGGATTAATGAATTTCAAGGTATGCCAAAAGAGTATGAGGGCACTATAACACTAGGCAGTTCTACCCCTTCTTACGACCTGGAGACAGAAGTGAATAATATATATCCGACAAATCATATCACTCATGAACTGATCCATAAGACTAAAGCTATGTTTCTTGGGCAGATCGCTCAAAAGCCTCCTATTTTTTCAGCTTTGAAAAAAGACGGGAAGCGCATGTATGAATATGCCAGGGAAGGGAAGGAATTGGAGATAAAAGCGCGATTTGTTCAAATTTTAGAATTTGAGATTTTGGATATAAATCTGCCAGAATTACGATTCAGGATACAATGTAGTAAAGGCACATATATAAGATCTATAGCCCATGATTTTGGAAAAGCATTGAATTCAGGAGGCCACTTATCATCCCTTAGAAGAACCAAAATAGGGGATTATAACGTAAATAATGCAGTGACACCGGCAAATTTTAAAGAAATGATGAATATTTAACAGCTTTAAAATAAACATTTGAATGAAATATATTATTAAAAAGTTGGTTATAGAAATATGGACCTGAATCGAAGTCAGCTTTCTCTTTTAATTACCTTTTTCTCTCTTTCTTTAGTGATATTATTACTCTTTAATATTCACTTGGGATCTGAGGAACAGGAAGAGTATATAATTGAAATGAGTTTGGCCGACGAAGAGCTTGAAAAAATAATCGAAGAGATGGAAAGGCAGGAAGAGATGGCCAAGTTAGATCCCATAAAAAGTCATATGGCTTTTAACGAAACAGCCAAATCTAGTTTGGAAGAGCCAGAACCCCTTAAAACACTTGAAGAATTATTGGAAGAAAAAGAATCTTCTATGAATGAAGATGAATTCAAGGAATTTCTGAATTCAGATTCAGGATATGCCGCCAGCCTTAAGGAT
>NZ_JBATGR010000428.1:0-2228 GCF_049665975.1 Eudoraea sp. | reverse complement strand
TTGACGGAAGAAAAAACTTATGATGTTCGAACTGATTACAAACACATGGTTGTTTTTGTTGGACAATTTGTGGGGTGGAAACGAATAGACGCTGTTTTACGAGCCGCCAGGATTTGGGAGACGGAGTTTGGAGAAGAGCTTCTTACGTTGATCGTTGGGAAACAGAAAAAAGAATACAACATTGAGTTGCAGAACTTAAATGAAAGCCTCGGAAACAAGAATACGTGTTTTGTTGGACCACTGATGCAGCCGGAATTGGCCAAATTGTTCGCTGCAGCAAGTGTTTGTACATTTCCATCAAAAGCAGAACCGTTTGGAATGGTGTTGATTGAAGCTCTGGCTTGTGGAGTTCCCGTAATTGGTGCTGATTCCGGTGGTCCAAGGGATTTTATGACCAATGATGTTGGATATTTGGTGCCTGAAAGTGATGATATAGAAGTTTTTAGTGAGCAATTGGCTAAAGCCGTTATCAGAGCGATTAAAGAAGACTGGAAAACAAAAATGTCCGAAGAATGCATTAAAGTAGCCGCACCGTTTTCCAATACACTGAAAACGAAGAAACTTCTGAAAGAAACACGAGCATTGATAGGCTGAGTCTTATAATGAGCTGCACTTTACGACCGTTGATGCCAGATGGCCTCAAGGGAATATTAGAAAGTTCTGTGTGCCGTTTTATCTTTTTTTCGGTTTATAATATCTGTTTTCATCACAAATATTATCATTTTTAAAAACGGCATTCTTAAATGCCTTGTCCAAATGTCAATAGATTATTATCTGGGTCGAGAACAGAAAATTCCTTTTGTCCCCAAGGTTTGGTTTCCAATTGTCCATTTGGGTGAATACTCGTTTTATTATCTAATAATGTTTGGTAAAAATCGTCAATGTTGTCAGTTCTAATATAAACTTGTCCATAATTCTCTTTGGGGTCAAGCTCCTTAAATTCAAAGAAGTGAATTTGAATTCGGTCTTTTTCCATCATCAAATAACCATCAAAGTCAGTATTTCCAAATTCTTTAAATCCCAACTTATTTATGTAATATTCTCTCGTAACATTTTTGTCACGCATTGGTAATTTCGGATTAACGTCAGTTAGCATAGTTCAAGTAATAGCTTTTTGCAAATTCATACTTTTCTTGTGTTCAAATTCAGTTTAAAACTTCCCATAAATTTCAATTTGTCAGGTATTCTTAAATGACCGCCAAAGGTCGTTTTAATGCCACTTATACCATGGTGTGCACAGTTTATTTAAAATATAGATAATTCAGATTTTGTTGTAAATTCTTCAAGAAACCTCATTCCTTTATATGAATTTCCTTTTTCATTTAATTTAGGACTCCAAACAGCTATCGTATATTGTTTCGGATGCACTGCTACAATTCCACCTCCTACGCCACTCTTACCAGGAAGCCCTACTTTAAAAGCAAATTCCCCAGATTCGTCATAAAACCCACAGGTTTGCATTAGTGCATTTATCCTTTTTGCTTGGCTTTTGGTAAGTATTTGTTTGTTATCTTCCAAGGTAAACCCATCATTGGCTAAAAATAAGAATAGCTTTGAAAGCTCTTCGCAATTCGTTTCCAATGAGCAAAGATTAAAATAGAAGTCAAGAACATCGGAAGGTTTATTTTTAATGTTTCCGAATGCCTTTATAAAATTACACAGAGCTACATTTCGGTATCCTACATTTTTTTCTGATGTAGCTATTCTATTTGAATAACAAATCTCTGAGCAATTTGAAAGACTTTTAACAAAGTTTAAAAAATCTTCTTTAGGATTATTTAAATTACTTAAAAGTATGTCAGAAACAACAAGAGCTCCGGCATTTATAAATGGATTTCTTGGTATTCCATTTTCAACTTCAAGTTGAATGAGCGAATTAAATGCTGTGCCAGAAGGCTCAACTTTGACTCTTTCCCATAATTTTTCACCAAGAATACTATACGCTAAACTTAGTGCAAATACTTTAGCAATGCTTTGAATAGAAAACTTTTCATAACAATTTCCAACTCCAAAATTAAAGTTGTCAATTGTTGAAATATGTACTCCAAATGATTCTGAATCTACATTTTTTAATTCAGGAATATATGATGCTAAATTTCCTTTATCATCTATTTCCTTAATTTTTTGGTAGACATCTTGGATTAAGTCTTCAAAATTCATCTGTATATTATAATTGCACACAACTGCTTATATGCGGATAATTATTCCTCAATATCTCAAAAATTTAC
>NZ_JBATGR010000427.1:0-12305 GCF_049665975.1 Eudoraea sp. | reverse complement strand
GTCTAACTTTATTAGCACCGATTATCTTTTATAATTATCATCTTGATAGTTATAAAATCAATTTCGGAAACCCAAAAGCTGTCCTGCAAAGAATATATTTTTCTTTCTAAATATGTGAGGCAAGCCAATCCCCAACTTCACTGGTTTTATAAGATTTACCATCCTCGGCCAAATCTTCGGTCACAATACCTTCTGCCAATGATTTATTCACGACATCGCGTATTGCTTGTGCCTCATCAGACAGATTAAAATCTTCAAACAACATAGCAGCGGACAATACCGTTGCTAACGGATTGGCGATATCCTTACCAGCAGCTTGAGGATAGGAACCATGTATAGGTTCATACAAGGATACTTTACTGCCTACTGAAGAGGAGGGCATTAAGCCCATAGAACCTGATATTACCGAAGCTTCATCTGTTAGGATGTCGCCAAATAGGTTGGCTGTGATCATTACATCATAAGCACTTGGCCATTGTACCAATCGCATGGCAACAGCATCAACAAACTCATAGGTAACCTCTATCTCTGGGTAGTCTTTTTCCATGGCCTGAACGGTCTCTCTCCATAAGCGGGATGATTCCAATACGTTGGCCTTGTCAACACAACATAATTTCCTGGAACGTTTCATGGCCATTTCGAATCCTTTTTTCGCCAATCGTTGTATTTCGAATCTTTGGTATGTCATGGTATCAAATGCTGTATCACCATCATCTTTTCTTCCTCTTTCTCCAAAGTAAACTCCGCCTGTCAATTCCCGTAGGATAATCAAATCCGTACCTTCTATACGTTCACGTTTTAAAGGGGATTTGTCTATTAAGGAAGGGAAAGTAAAGGTGGGGCGTACATTGGCGAACAAGCCCAATTTTTGTCTCATACGCAACAAACCTTGCTCCGGGCGAACTTTTGCCGATGGATCGTTATCATATTTTGGATGACCAATAGCGCCAAATAGTACGGCATCTGAAGTTGCACATATTTCATGTGTTTCATCGGGGTAGGGGTCTCCAACAGCGTCAATCGCAGCAGCACCGGTCAATGCGGGTCTCCAGTTTATTTCATGGTTAAACTTTGTAGCAATGGCATCACAAACTTTTACCGCCTGATCTATCACTTCCGGTCCAATTCCGTCTCCGGCTAAGAGCGCTATATTTAATTTCATATTATTGCTTGCATCTAATTAGTAGAAAATTTTTGTTTTTATAAAGTTGCTTTATATGATATTCAACATTTTTTCAGTTGCCTTAATAGCAGAAACCGTTTGATCTGAATCCAGACCTCGCGTAATAAAGTCATTTTCCTTATCGCGCCAGGTTATAATGGTTTCACACAAGGCATCAGAGTTACTTCCCGGAGGTATACGTACGGCATAGTCGATAAGAGTAGGTAATTCTGTTTTTTTGGATTGATATACTTTTCTCAAAGCATTCATAAATGCATCAAACTGGCCATCTCCCTGTGCGTTTTGCTCATAAGATTGACCTTCGATTTCCACGGCTACAGTGGTTGAAGGTTTAAGTCCTTTTGAATGCGTAAGTACATATGATTTAACAAAAGTTTTTTGTTGATAAGACTCAGTATCTAAAACATCTGAAATAATATACGGAAGATCTTCTTTAGTAACTTTCTCCTTTTTGTCTCCTAATTCAATAATTCGTTGGGTAACTTTTTTAATTTCCTCCTCAGTTAAGGTAAGCCCTAATTCCTGAAGATTTTTTTGAATATTGGCTTTTCCAGAGGTTTTCCCTAAGGCGTACCTGCGTTTTCTGCCAAAACGTTCGGGTAATAAATCATTAAAGTATAAGTTCTTTTTATTATCCCCATCTGCATGTATACCAGCTGTTTGTGTAAATACATTATCACCAACAATGGGTTTGTTGGCCGGAATACCAAATCCTGTAAATGTTGATACTAGTTTACTCACCTTAAAAAGGTTAGACTCTTCCACATTAATGTCGATTTCAGGCATAAAATCATTTATCACAGCCACTACACTTGCCAATGGCGCATTTCCGGCACGTTCCCCCATGCCATTAATAGTCAGATGTAACCCGTGACAACCTGCCCTGAGGGCTTCCATAACATTGGCAACACTTAGATCATAATCATTATGACCATGAAAATCGAAATGTATATTCGGATAACGAGTTGTTATTTGTGAGATAAAATCATAAGTTTCACCATGTGTTAAAATACCCAGGGTATCGGGCAATAGGATTCTTTTAACAGGTTGTGTAATAAGGAAGTCGAGATATTGAAAAACATATTAAGGGGAGTTTCTCATTCCATTACTCCAATCTTCTAGATATACATTTGTGGTAATTCCCTGTTTTGCGGCCAAACTAAGTACATTGGCAATATCTGTAAAATGCTCCTGGGGCGTCTTTTTTAGTTGATACTTAAGGTGATTTAAAGATCCCTTGGTTAATAGGTTTTGTACTTTAGACCCGGTCTTTTCCATCCACTTTAAAGAAAGGCCGTTATCTACAAAAGTTAGTACCTCAATACGATCCAGATACCCTACACTCTTTGCCCATTCGGCTATTTGTTGAACTGACTTAAATTCACCTTCTGAAACTCTGGCAGACGCAATTTCTATACGATCTACTTGCAATTCATCCAAAAGAAGCCTTGCCAGGGTGAGCTTTTCTGCTGCCGTAAAGGATACGCCTGAGGTTTGTTCTCCATCCCTCAATGTTGTGTCCATTATTTCAATCTTCCTCTTATTCATGCTTAAGGTAAAATGGATTATGAAGTATTGGTTTGCTCAAATCTTAAAGAGGTGTGTCTTTTGCAAATGATTCAATTTCACTCTTAATATTTAGTAAATAATCAATATCGTCAAATCCGTTGAGTAAGTTTTCTTTTTTGTAGTCATTTATTTCGAAACTTTCCTCTTCACCAGTGGTCTTAATAGTGAAAGTCTGTTTCAGAAGATTGACTTCAAATTCAGTATTTGGATCGGCTTCAATTGCCTCGAAAATCTTTGTAAGAAAGTTTGGACTTACCTGAACGGGTAAAACGCCAATATTCATGCAATTACCTCGGAATATATCTGCAAAAAAACTGCTTACAACACACCGAAAACCATAATCATAGATGGCCCAAGCAGCGTGTTCTCTTGAAGAACCAGATCCAAAATTTTTCCCTCCAACTAATATTTTACCACTATAAATAGGGTTGTTTAACACAAAATGTTCTTTTGGAGTATTATCTGATTGATATCTCCAATCCCGAAAAAGGTTGTCACCAAAACCCTTGCGTTCGGTTGCTTTTAGAAACCTTGCTGGAATAATCTGGTCCGTATCCACATTTTCTATTGGCAGTGGAACCGCTGTAGTGCTTAAAACTTTAAATTTATCGTATGCCATTAGTATTTGTATCCGTTATTTATTAATAAAAAATTAAGCCGTTTCAAAAACCATCAATTCCCTGGGGTCTGTTACTTTGCCCGTTACCGCCGCCGCGGCAGCTACCAAAGGACTAGCAAGAAGTGTTCTTGCTCCGGGCCCCTGTCTTCCTTCAAAATTCCTATTAGACGTACTCACAGCATATTTTCCCGCGGGAATTTTATCGTCATTCATGGCAAGACAAGCGGAGCAACCTGGTTCCCTTAATTCAAAACCCGCCTTATTCAGGATATCCAGCAAACCTTCTTTTTTAATAGCGTCTTCCACTTTATGCGAGCCGGGAACCAACCAGGCTGTTACATTTTCGGCCTTTTGTCTTCCTTTAACCAGGCTCGTAAAGGCCCTGAAATCCTCAATCCTGCCATTTGTACAACTTCCAAGAAAAACAAAATCTATTTCTTTCCCCAGCATATTGTCACCCTCTTCAAAATTCATATACTGAAGCGACTTTTTATATGTTGAGGCACCACCTTCTATTTCATCTGATTTAGGAATACCGCCTGATATTCCCATTCCCATCCCCGGATTAGTTCCATAAGTAATCATTGGTTCTATATCTTCACCTTTGAATGTGATTTCACTATCAAAAACAGAATCGTCATCCGTATATAAAGTTTCCCAATACCTCATTGCCTTATCCCAGGCCTGAGCTTTTGGCGTAAACTCCCTGTTTTTAATATAATCAAATGTTTTATCATCGGGAGCAATCATGCCTCCACGTGCACCCATTTCAATGCTTAAATTACACACGGTCATACGCCCTTCCATAGACATCTGTTTAAAGACATCTCCAGCGTATTCAACAAAATATCCGGTAGCGCCTGAAGTGCTCAACTGAGAAATAATGTAGAGGGCCACATCTTTAGGGGTAACCGCATTGTTTAATTTACCATTTATAGTAATACGCATGCTTTTAGGTTTAGGCTGCATAATACACTGGGTTGCCAAAACCATTTCTACTTCCGAAGTCCCAATTCCAAATGCTATGGCACCAAAAGCACCATGTGTTGAAGTATGGGAATCACCACAAACAATTGTTGATCCCGGTAATGTAATTCCATTCTCAGGGCCAATTACATGGACAATGCCGTTTTTTTCATGACCTAATCCCCAATAGGGAATATGATGTTCGTTTGCGTTTTGTTCCAAAGCCCGAAGTTGTTTGGCAGATAGAGGGTCCTGTACAGGCAGATGTTGGTTTAATGTAGGTGTATTATGATCTGCGGTAGCAA
Organism: Eudoraea sp.; assembly: GCF_049665975.1. Classification (GTDB taxonomy): domain Bacteria; phylum Bacteroidota; class Bacteroidia; order Flavobacteriales; family Flavobacteriaceae; genus Eudoraea. The sequence goes on along the minus strand of NZ_JBATGR010000427.1, from coordinate 7,663 downwards.
AAGTACGTTCCGGATATAATACCTTAATGTTTCTATTCTTTAAGCCCAAAAATGCCACCGGACTTGTTACTTCATGAACAAGATGACGGTCAATAAACAAAACATCAGGTCCATTCAGTACTTTTTTGACTACATGTGAGTCCCAAACTTTATCAAATAGTGTTTTTTTCATAGAATATTCAAATAACTAAATAAATAGTTTTTTTAGCATAGCTAACAAATGTATGAAATACAAGTAAAAGAGGGTGAAACAATCTGCTTCTAAATTACGATGTTCAATAAGCTTTTAAGCAATGTATACCATTGATAATCAATTGTATAATTTAAATATGTCAACCGTTTAGTTTTATGTTAACAGCGGACACTAAACCAGCGTCTTAGCAGTAAGTAAAATTTTGTATTGAATTTATTAGTAATTCTGGTTTAACATAACTCGAATGTGGTTTAACATTACTGTAACGATAAGGTGAAAATGCTATATCTATCTTTAAAGAAATCTAACTATATAATTAATAATTAAACAAACCAGGTGATGAAAAAAAAATACGTGAATGGCTCAGCATTTTTTCTGGTAATACTAATGTTTTTCTGCATTAAAGGTATTGCACAATTAGATCTGCCCAGGGGGAGCCAGATGGCAAAAGTATCACAGCGAATAGGGATATCTGATATCTCAATTTCCTATTCGAGACCAGCTGTAAAAGATCGTGAAGTATGGGGTAAATTAGTCCCTTACGGGATGAACAACCTGGGTTTTGGTACCGCAAAAGAGTCTCCTTGGAGAGCCGGTGCAAATGAAAACACTGTAATTAAATTTACAGATGATGTTAAGATTGAAGGACAACCATTGGGTGCTGGTAAATATGGGCTTCACATGATAATTTATGAAGACAATAGAGCAACTTTGATATTTTCCAAAAACTACGAGGCCTGGGGTAGTTATTTTTACGAACCTTCTGAAGATGTCCTCAGAGTTGATGTTATAACAAAAGAGGTGCCGCATACTGAAGAACTTACTTACCAATTCACTGAGGTTAAACCAAATTCTGCAATTGCTTCCTTAAATTGGGAGAAAAAAGAAATACCTTTTAAAATTGAGGTGGATGTAACCAATATTGTCCTGGCAGACATTAGGCATAAACTACAAAATTCCCCTGGATTTAATCGTCAAACCTGGGAACAAGCAGCTAATTTTTCTCTGAATAATGGTGGCGACCTTGATGAGGCACTTGGGTGGATTGATGCTACTATTTCCGGTCAGTTTTTTAGTCAAAAGAACTTCAACAATCTTAATATAAAGGCAAAAATTCTTGCTAAACAAGGAAAAACAATGGAGGCAGACTCAGTTATGGATGAAGCTCTGAGTCTTGCAACAATATTTGAGGTACATGGATATGGCAGGCAATTAATTGCACAAGGAAAGAAAGAAAAAGCGATGGAAGTCTTTAAAATGAATTCAAAAAAGAATAAAGGACAATGGCCAGTTGATTATGGATTAGCCAGAGCTTATTCCGCTATGGGGGATTATAAGACTGCTTTAAAGCATTTGAAAATTGCCGCTCAGAGAGCACCTGATCAGCAAAACAAGGATATTATTGCTGTTAATTTAACTAAACTTGAAAAAGGTGAAGGAATTAATTAAATATCGTATGGCTTAGATATAATAGTAAGAGAAGGACTTTACCCGGTTCTTAACTTATATAATTCCAGATATTCTTGTGCTTCATTAATTGGGCGTAAGCGTAGCTGATTTGTTTATTATCTTCTTTTTGTAATCCGGGATCTTCATTGAGAATCTTAATGGCATAGTATCTGGCGGTTTTTAAGATATCATTGTCCTTAACAATATCGGCAATTTTTAGGTTTAAGATCCCACTTTGCTGCGTTCCCATAAGATCGCCGGGTCCACGAAGTTTAAGGTCTACTTCCGCAATTTCAAATCCATCATTAGTACTGGTCATAGTTTCGAGTCTTGTTTTGGCTTCTGAAGATAATTTAAGACTAGTCATAAGGATACAATAGCTCTGTTCGGCTCCGCGGCCAACACGGCCTCTTAATTGATGCAATTGCGATAGACCGAAGCGTTCTGCGCTTTCAATAATCATAACGGAGGCATTGGGGATATTTACACCTACTTCAATGACAGTTGTAGCAACCATTAGGTTTGTTTCTCCTCTAACAAAGCGCTCCATCTCATAATCTTTGTCCTGTGGTTTCATCTTACCGTGCACTATTGAAATCTGATAATCCGGTAATGGAAAATCTCGTGCAATACTCTCATAGCCATCCATCAAATCCTTATAATCCAATGCTTCTGACTCTTGAATAAGCGGATAAACAATATATATCTGTCTTCCCTTCTTTATTTCATCTCGCAAGAATTGAAATACTTTTAATCGATTTTTGTCAAATCTGTGCACCGTCTTCACAGCTTTTCTGCCTGGAGGCAGCTCATCAATTACTGAAACATCAAGATCCCCGTATAGGCTCATCGCCAAGGTCCTTGGAATGGGGGTTGCAGTCATTACCAATATGTGCGGAGGTACTTTATTCTTATGCCATAATTTTGATCTTTGAGCAACACCAAACCTGTGTTGCTCATCAATTATAGCTAACCCCAGATTTTTAAATTGTACTTTATCTTCTAATATAGCATGCGTACCAATAAGAAGATCAAGCGTACCATCTTCTAGTTGCTCATGAATAACTTTTCTCCTGGCTTTTTTAACAGATCCTGTAAGTAGGGCCACTCGAACACCAATGTCTCCTAATAATTCTTTTATTCCTTTAAAATGTTGGTTAGCCAATATTTCTGTAGGGGCCATTAAACAAGACTGATAACCATTATCCAGTGCTAATAAAATAGTCATTAAGGCTACTACAGTTTTCCCAGATCCGACATCACCTTGTAAAAGGCGATTCATTTGAGCTTTGCTGCCAAGATCCGCCCTAATTTCTTTGATGACTTTCTTTTGAGCAGCGGTAAGTTCAAAAGGCAGATAGTCTTTATAAAAACTATTGAACAGCTTACCTACTTTTTCAAAGGGATAGCCTTTTATTTTTTGTTTTCGAATTAATTTTTTTGAGATGAGTTGTAATTGAATGTAGAATAATTCTTCAAATTTAAGGCGAAATTGTGCTCTTGACAATAGTTTAATGTCTTTGGGAAAGTGAATATTGAACATGGCCTCTGTTTTTGAGACCAGCCTGAGTTCATCAAGTATGGCAGGGGAGAGGGTTTCTTTAAATTCTCCCTTTGTTTCTATAAACAATTGTTGCACCAATTTGCTGATTACTCTGTTTGTAATTCCTTTGGCGCTTAATTTTTCTGTGGAAGGATATATTGGCTGCAAAGACACCCTTATTCCTTTTTCGTGCTCGGCAAGTAATTCCATTTCCGGGTGCGGCATTGAAAATTTGCCACTAAACAAATTAGTTCTGCCAAAAATTACATAAGGGGTATTCAGTTTAATGTTTTCCCGAATCCATTTCTGCCCACGAAACCAAACCAACTCCATTTCGCCTGTAGCATCTTGAAATGTAGCGACAAGTCGAGTCCCCTTTTTTTGCTCTACAGTTTTAATACGGATTATTTTACCAATAAGTTGAACATCTGCATTTCCTCTTTGTAACTCATTAATTTTATAATACCTTGTTTTATCAATATACCTGTTGGGAAACAGATTAATTAAATCCTGGTATGTTACTATCCCTAACTCCGAGTGCAGTATTTCGGCTCTATTTGGACCAACACCTTTTAAATAAGTAACAGGTGTTTGAAGATAGTTTGTATTCATGAAACGAAAATAATGGTAAAAGCATAGAACTGCAATACCGCAAAATGCTAATTTTGATCTGACAATTGTTCAATAATAATTATGAATTTTATTAATTCACTTTTATTCATTCTTTTTACGGGTTTTTTATTTAGTCAGCCGCAGCCTTCAGTTGATTTCTTTAAAGCGGATATAGATATAATTCCAGATCCAAACTACAAAGGAATAAATGGTAAAGTAACTTATTCTTTTAAAGTACTCAATAAGACAGATTCTGTTTTTTTGGATGCCAAAAACATGGAATTCTCATCGGTTTTATTAAACGGCAAAAAAGTGCGGCATACAAATACTAAAGAAAGAATAATTTTTTATAAAAAACTTAGAGCGGACAAAACGTATAAGTTAACATTGGATTATTCCACCATTCCAGAGCAAACGGTTTATTTTTTAGGATGGGAGGACTCAATCCCTGATAATAATCAAATATGGACTCAGGGCCAGGGAAAATATACCAGTTACTGGCTTCCAAGTTTTGATGATATGAATGAAAAAGTTGAATTTGATCTTAGTATCACTTTTGATAAATCTTATGATGTTATCGCAAATGGTAAATTAAAGGATACAATTATAAAAGAATCCATGAGAACCTGGTTCTTTGATATGAATAAGCCAATGAGTAGTTATCTCCTGGCTTTTGTGATTGGAGATTATAACTGTAAGAAGATTAAAAGTAAAAGCGGAATTCCTTTAGAACTTTATTATTATCCCGGCGACAGCTTAAAAGAAGAACCAACCTATAGATATAGCAAGGAAATATTTGATTTTCTTTCAGATGAAATAGGGATAGCCTATCCGTGGCAGAATTACAAGCAGATACCTGTACGGGATTTTTTATATGCAGGGATGGAGAATACCGGAACTACCATTTTTTCTGATGGGTATGTAATAGACAGTATCGCTTTTGTAGATAAGAATTATGTAAATGTGAACGCCCATGAAATGGCCCATCAGTGGTTTGGTAATCTGGTAACGGAGAAAGATGGGAATCATCACTGGCTTCATGAAGGATTTGCCACATATTATGCCCTGCTGGCCGAAAAAAAACTATTCGGTGAGGATTATTTTTATTGGAAACTTTATGAATCTGCAAAACAATTACAACTACTAGACAGTCAAGGCAAAGGAGAGGCTCTAACGAATCCTAAAGCGAGTAGTTTAACCTTTTATGAAAAAGGAGCATGGGCTCTTCATATCCTTAGAAACACTTTGGGGGATAAGGCCTTTAGGGAAGGTATGCAGTCCTATTTAAAGAGATTTCAATATTCTAATGTCACAATATCTGATTTTATTGGAGAGATGCAACAGTTTACTGATTCAGACCTTAAGGAATTTGAGCAAACCTGGCTTTTAGATACAAGATTCCCCTATGAAGAAGTGAAGAAATTACTGGCAGAATCTTCTGCTGATTTACAAACATATTTTGATCTTCAATGGAAATTGACATCCAGTAATACAAATAATGAACAACTAATTAAGAAGGTATGGGATCATAATTCATCACCCCGAATAAAAGAGAATATCATCCTGGACTATCATAAATCTTTGTCCGAAAGTTTTTTAAAAAATGCTTTCACTACTGAAGACTTGAAGACAAGGCAGGCTTTATGTATTACAACGGATAGAATCCCCTCCGGACTTAAAAAACAATTTGAATCATTATTGCAGGATAATAGCTATATTACAATTGAAAATGCACTTTACCGTTTGTGGATATCCCATCCGGATCTTCGAATAATCTATTTAGAAAAAACGAAGGGAATTATTGGCCTTCCCAATAAAAATGTACGATTGCTTTGGCTGTTTTTGGCAGTATTAACAAAAAACTATCTGGACGATGCACAGAAGGCAGATTATACGGAGGAATTATTCGGATATACTTCAACAGAATATTCTGTGGAGGTAAGACAGAATGCCTTTTCTTTACTAGCTGAGGTTTTCCCTTTGACGGACCAAAATCTGCTGGATTTAATAGATGCCTCGGTTCACTATTCATGGCAATTCAGAAATTTTGCCAGAAACCTCATTGAAAGGTTATTAAAAGACGAAAAGCAAAAAGAACGATTACGTAAATTGTCCAAAGAACTAAACGGAAAAGAATTACGTTATATAAAAACTAAACTGGAGGTAGAATGAGAGCATTAGTCATATCCGGGGGTGGAAGCAAAGGGGCCTTTGCAGGAGGGGTTGCCCAATACCTAATGCAGGAATTAGGTTATAACTATGACCTTTTCCTTGGGACATCTACAGGTAGCTTGTTGATTTCGCACCTGGCACTACAAAAGATTCAAAAAATTAAGGAGGTGTATACATCTGTAAATCAGGATAGTATCTTTAGCAATTGTCCTTTTGTGATTCAAAATAAATATGGCGTGGCCAATATTGGGATCAACCACTGGAATGTGCTAAAGAATTTTTACAAGGGTAGTAGAACTTTTGGCGAAAGTCACAATCTTTTGGAATTAATAAAAAATACTATTACGCCTGAAGAGTTTGAGATTCTTAAATCCGGTCCAAAGGATATTGTAGTTACAGTTTCCAATCTCTCTCTAAATGCGGTAGAGTACAAGTCTATTAAGGACTTTGAGTATGAAGACTTTTGTGAATGGATTTGGATTTCTTGTAATTATACACCTTTTATGAGCCTGGTGCGAAAAGAAGGTTGCGAATATGCTGATGGAGGACTTGGCAGTATGGTGCCCATTGAAGAGGCCATTATGAGAGGTGCAACAGAAGTAGATGCAATTATTTTGCATACTGAAGTAACTCACTTTAACAGAATGCCCTCCAAGAATGCATTTTCCCTCTTAACCAGTATGTTTGCCTTTATGTTAGATAGAATTGAGCGTCAGAATATCAGAATTGGAAAATACGTTGCCAATAATAACAATGCAATTATCAATTTTTATTATACCCCTACAGTACTGACAACAAATTCACTAATCTTCGATAAGGAGAAAATGACATCCTGGTGGGAAAAAGGATATGCGTTTGCAAAGACTAAAAATGTAGAAATAAGTGCTTTTGAGCCGGAACAATAATTAATTTTCCTTTAATTGAATTACCAAATTTCTCCAATTTCCTTTTTCACATAGGCAAGAGCCGTTGCAGAAGGAGATTGTTTATCCATAGTATCATTTAAAATATCTTCACGCAATTTGTCCGCAGAGTCAGATTCACTCATTCCAGCTTTTCTTATAGATTGAATTGTAGCATTTTTAGCTGCTTTGATAATATTCCAACAATCATCACTCATATATATCTGTTGTGACAAATTGTGATCGAATTCGTTTTCTATACTTCGGATTAATAATTGCTCGTAGGCATTTTTATCAGCAGATTTAGGTGCTACCCGAACTACAAGACTGGGTATTGAGATACGTTCTAAAAACAGTGCCATTCGTTCATAGGCTTGTAAACGTATAGGCATAGCGTCTTTTTGTGAATCCTTGTGAAGCAGAAATCTTCTGCGACCTTCCTCATTTCTGGTATGTAATCTAAAAAAATAAAAAGCTATAGCTCCGGTTACCACAGCAGGCAATAAATATGCGAATAATTGAAAAATTCCGTCCCCAGTCATGTTTTGGTATTTTAGTTTGGTTTATGGATGTAGAACGTAAGATTATTTAAAAAATTATAGCGGTATTTTATCTTAAGCTGAAAGTTGTATTGTATCAATTTCCGAGGATACCCCCTTTTATTTTTTCATATTCTGTCTTAGGTTAAGGTAGAATAAATTAAAATCAGGGTGTAGCTTAATATATAAAGAATTGGATAAGTCTGTTTTTCTGGAGACCGCTATACGCCCTGCTTTAACATCAGCAGTATTC
>NZ_JBATGR010000426.1:0-15482 GCF_049665975.1 Eudoraea sp. | reverse complement strand
TTTAATGCGCTTTCGCACACTGGTATATTTTCTATTACTAATTTCCGGGCTATTTGGTTGTAAAAATCTGGAGAAAACCAGAACAATTAAATTAGCCCATGGCCTTGATGTAAACCACTCCGTTCATTTAGCTATGGTTAAAATGGGAGTAGATCTAAAGGAGCTGTCAGACGGCAAACTCATTCTTGAAATTTATCCCAGCCAACAGCTGGGAACGGAACGTCAATGTTTGGAGCTTTTACAAATCGGAAGCCTTGATATGACTAAAGTTTCTGTTGGTGTTTTAGAAAATTTTGCTCCAAAAATGAAAATATTAGGACTCCCGTTCCTTTTCAGAGACAGACAACATGCGTTTAAAGTTTTGGATGGACCAGTTGGAAAACAACTATTGGAAGATGGAGAAAAATACTGGCTTAAAGGTTTAGGCTATTATGATGCAGGCAGTAGAAGTTTCTATACGAAAGACAAACCTATAAATTCGCCTGATGACCTTGATGGACTAAAAATAAGGGTCATGGAAAGTGTTACCGCAATAGATATGGTAACAAGTTTAGGTGGCTCCCCAACGCCGATATCCTGGGGTGAATTATACACTTCTTTACAACAAGGGGTTGTGGATGGTGCAGAAAACAATCCCCCTAGTTTTTATTTATCACGTCATTATGAAGTTTGTAAATACTATTCGCTGGATGAACATACCGTACTGCCCGACGTACTTCTTGTAGGCACTCATTTATGGAATAGACTTTCTTTAGAAGAAAAGGAGTGGCTAACCCAAGCCGTGGAAAGCTCCATAAGTTACCAGCGAAAATTATGGATGGAGTCTGAAAAAGAAGCCTTAGACGCTGTGCAGGAAGCAGGTGTTACAATTATTAGACCCGATAAAACCCTATTTTCGGAAAAAATTAAGGGTGTTTATGAACAGTACAGAGAGAACGAAGAACTGTATAGGTTAATACAAGAGATTCAGGAAACCCAATAAATGGAAATAAGAAATAAGATCGACAAGGTTTTGGCTAAGCTATTAATAATCATAATGAGTATAATGGTTATTAATGTGCTATGGCAGGTCTTTAGCAGATATTTCCTGGGAGCCCCCAGTTCCATTACCGATGAACTGGCAAGGTACCTGATGATATGGATAGGGATTTTGGGAGCTGCCTACGTTTCGGGCCAAAATAAACATGTTGCCATAGATGTACTCCCTTCCCGCTTAAGTGTAAAAACTCAAAAAAAATTAAAACTAATAGTCCGTATTTTAATTATCCTATTCTGTTTGTTTGCCCTGGTTATTGGCGGCTCCAGATTGGTGTATGTCACCTTTGTATTAGATCAATATTCCCCTGCTTTACAAGTTCCTTTAGCCGTCGTATACATGATTATTCCCATAAGCGGTTTACTAATCATATATTATAAACTGTCTGATATTTTAAATCAATAAGTCCTATGGAGTACATTCCTATACTTGTTTTGGTAATCAGCTTTATATGCCTGCTGGCAATAGGTACCCCTGTAGCCTGGAGCATAACCATATCTGCATTGCTTACGATGTTGGTGAGCATTCCCGCATTGCCTGCGTTTACAACAGTCGCTCAACGCATTGGGACGGGATTAGACAGTTTTGCACTCCTCGCCATTCCATTTTTTATTCTCTCGGGTGAGTTAATGAACAAAGGAGGTATTGCGCACAGGTTGATAGCCTTTGCAAAAACATTAGTCGGGGCATTACCGGGAGGCTTAGCGCTTATTAATATCATTTCAGCTATGCTAATGGGGGCTATTGCAGGTTCTGCCATGGCATCGGCATCGGCTATGGGCAGCATATTAGGCCCTGAAATGGAAAAAGAAGGATACTCCAGGGAATTTGGTGCCGCGGTAAATATTACTTCAGCAACAACCGGGCTCTTAATTCCTCCCAGTAATGTACTTATAGTTTATTCATTGGCTAGTGGTGGTGCATCTATAGCGGCTTTATTTTTAGCCGGCTATATTCCCGGAATACTTACAGGTCTGTTATTAATGCTGGTAGCTTCTTTTTGGGCTAAGAAAAAAGGGTATAAGGTTGGAAAACGAAGCACACTTAAGAATATTATCAAAACATTTATTGATGCTGTCCCTAGTTTATTTATGTTGGTGGTGGTCATAGGGGGCATCGTAACAGGGGTATTTACCGCTACAGAAGCATCGGCCATTGCAGTGCTTTACAGTGTTGTACTTGGTTTTATTTATAAGGAAATTACATTTAAAAAACTTCCTCAAATTTTATTAGATTCATCCTCTACAACAGCCATTGTAATGTTATTGATAGGTGCATCTATGAGCATGTCATGGGCCCTTTCTTTTGAAAATATCCCGCAAGACATCAGTACAGGTTTATTGAGCATTAGTGATAATAAAATTATGATATTACTTATCATAAACCTTCTGCTTCTGTTTGTTGGCATATTTATGGATATGACTCCTGCCGTCCTTATTTTTACCCCAATATTTTTACCTGTGGTGATGAAGCTTGGACTAGATCCGGTGCATTTTGGCATTATTATGATTTTAAACCTCTGTATTGGCTTATGTACACCTCCGGTTGGGTCTGTATTATTTGTTGGTGTAGGAATCGCTAATACAACAATTGAAAAAGTTGTAAAACCCCTCCTGCCCTTATTTGTAGTAATGATTATTGCACTGTTCCTAATTACCTATTTCCCACAATTAAGCCTTTGGCTTCCAGGTTTGTTTGATTTATAGCGGAAGATTTTGTGTTTAAAAAATAGTTAAGAATTAAGACTCAGCTAAAATTTAACCTCATTTCGGTAGTAATTACAATCTGAAAGTATACCGTATTTTTAATATGATCTGTTCGTTTTGGAGGGACCAGCGATCTGTGATATCATTGAAGGTATTGTGATTAAATACTAAAAAAACATCTCCTAAGGGCGAAAATATCCAATGAATGCGGGCATTTACCCCTAAAACCCTACTATCTGTATCGTATTGCACATAACTATTTAATTGCAAATCGGAGGTGACATTGAACCTAACACGCATCCCTACCAGCGTCTGATCAAAATCTCCAAATGGTAATCGGCCAATATTCCGTTGGCCATTAAACTCAAAGCCAAGCAAAGAACTGGGATTCCAGTTCAACTCCAATTCCAGTTCATCTAAAGTCCCGTCATAAAAAGAACCAAACCACCAACTAACCTGGCCATTTAATCTCCTTTTTGCTGCAAATTCAGCTTCCAGTCTATAACGCATAAAATGATATTTATCTACTGGGATAATAACGCCATCTGCAATTTCAAAGGGTTCAGTGATATTTTCACCCACCGGTCTCACATTCATTTCTATTCGGTCACCACTTTCCAATCGCCAGTTAACGGGAGCCATAAATACACTATAGGATTGCCATTCCGCATCAATACCCTTTATATAGGTAGCAAAGAGCTCATTAAACATTTGCCGGACTAAGAGCCAATTAGGTCTGGGTGCATAGACAGTACCTAATCTAAAAAAATGTACTCCCAGACGGGGTACAAACCCCAGAGAAGGATCAAACTCTTTACCAATACGGGAATATGTTAAAGACAGATCCCATTTGTCATTGGGATAATCCAGTTTAATGCCAAAGGCAGATCTGTCATCCAATAAATCCTCCCTGTTTGTATAAAGAGCCCAAGCACCGGCAATTAAATTCTTGTTTCCATTAAACCGAGTCGTCTGATAAGTAAAGTCGAGCCCTGACATAAAGCTTTTATCTCGTCCTAAAGGATCGCCTACAGATGCAATGAAACCCACTGAACTTTCTTTCAAAACATTCTGTCGTATTCGCATCACGCCCATAGTCGTGGCATCATAAGATGTACCCTCCGAATCAAAGGAGTTGGTCCGCAAACCTAGCCCACCAAAAGCTGTATTTCCAATCCTGCCATTTACCTTAGCACCAGCTATAATCGGTACTTGCTCGTTGCCAACCAGTCCAATTCTCCTGCTAAAAAATGGCAGGACAGTATTGCTCCCGGTTCCGAAACCAAATTCAAATATATCGGAGCCTTCCAGAAAAAAGGCTCGCTTCTCCGGAAAAAACAAAGGGAAGCGTGTAAGGTTTGTTTGCCGTGTATCTACTTCCGTTTCGGCGAAATCGGTATTCACTGTGATGGTGGCCAATACATTTGGACCCAGCCTCTGACTGGCATCCAGACTTGGTTCCAGATTATAAATTGTGGCCCCATCTGCACCTTCTTTATTCAACGAATTTACAAGAGAAGGCCTCACACTTAAACCCCAACCGTAATTGAAGGTGGGCAAATTTGTCAAAAGACCTGCTCTGCTCGTCTGCCCAAAAAACTGATCACGCTGTACATTTGCCCAGCGGATCGTTTCCTGATTTCTTTGTATGCGTCGTTCTACATTAAATCCCCATTCCGTTAATTTTTTTTTAAAATAGATACTTTGAATGGGCAATCGTATCTCTGCAATCCATCCATTTTCATTGATAGATACCCGGGCTTCCCAAATGGTGTCCCAATCCTCGTTTTCAGATTCCCCTCTATTGGAAACCAAAGCATCATAGCGTGCTGCATTAGCATTTACGGCCAAAATATAGCCCGATTGTCCGTCCAGGAATGGATCAATCACTACTTTGATATGGTCCTCATTGGAAATATCTGTATCTCTAAGTTTGGAGAACCTGACTATCCTTTCAGGATTTGGATCCTTACATTCTACACCAATTATGATAGCCTTGCTGGTGGCCATTACCCGGACAAAGGTAGGTGCCGAAGGTGTTCCTTTTTCTACAGGTTCAGTGGTAAGGAAGGAGTCTAAAACAGGAGCAGTTTGCCAATCTGGTTCATCCAAGAACCCATCTATGGTTATTTCCCCTGTTACTTTGCCTGCCTGGATAGAAGGCCTTACAGCTACCTGACTATAAACGTAAGCAGAACATATGAATACTAATCCAAGAAAAAGGCAGGAGCTTTTAGCTAACACTACTGGAAGTAATTTAATTAGAATAAAGATACAGGTATTGAATCAGAATTGCACATGGAAAGATATTCCATGGGGTTTAGTTAACAACAAAATTTCCTGAGTTGCTTAATAATCTTATACGCCAGAAGTAAAAAAGGCTTTTTCCTTTTTTACTAATGTTGCTTTTAAGTCTGCATTGTCACCTTTGGTTTTTACTATATGTATAATTTCTAGTTTATCATTACTGAACATTGATTTTGCAAACATTCACTTTCCACCAAGATAATTTTCAACTTTTTAAAACAAAAAAACTTCTCGTTTAATAGAAGCCTTTAGTCTGTGCAGGCGGACAGACTTCCCGCTTGTAGCGGGATAAACTTCTCCCATCTCCACTTTTCAAATAACTCAGCAACAGAACTCCAGAAAACTCTTGATGGATATGTCCGTTTTTCGATTAGCTGAGATAGGACTAGTAAATTATTAGAAAAAAGTTATTCTGCAATTCAGACTTTCTCGTTGTCTACATTAAAAAGAAAAGCCATTCCCTCACGAGAATGGCCTATTTTCTTAATCATACCTTTATTATTCCGGCATTATCACCCTATCCAAAGCATGGATTACCCCATTGGATGCCGTTACATCAGCTATCACTACGGTAGCCGTTCCCCCTTTGGCATCCGTCAAGATCACATTGCCGTCAACAAGGCTTAATACGATATCGTTTCCTTGTACGGTCGTTACTGTAAAACTACCGCTATTAGCATTGATAGCCTCTATTACAGCGGCCGCCTCAAATTTACCGGAAACCACATGATAGGTCAAAATTCCGGTCAAGGTTTCCTTACTTTCGGGTAGCAATAAATTTTCTACAGTACCTTCCGGTAATTTTTCAAAAGCATCGTTCGTAGGTGCAAAAACGGTAAAAGGGCCCTCACCACTCAATGTTTCTACCAAGCCTGCTGCCTGTACCGCAGTCACTAAGGTTGAAAAATTATCATTACCAGCAGCGACCTCCACAATATTTGGGGTTACTTCTTCAACAACGACGACTTCGGTGCCTACCTCCATTACTTCCTCTTTAATCTCTTTTTTCTTTTCTCCACAGGAGATTAACAATAGTCCTGAGAAAACGATAACAGGTAGTACTTTATACTTTTTCATAACTCTTTTAGTTTTAGATTACGGCTAAAGGTACTAAAATTAAAATAATGTTTAATGTTTTTTATAAAATAATAAACAATAATATATTATTTGTTTGCGGCTAATTACAAAAGAGAGGTATTTTGATAGTATATTTTTGAGATTATTTGCTTTCCCAATGGTTGACAGTAATCTGCCTAATTTTAGGCATTAAATATTGTTTCCCTTAGAAATTTTCCCCGCTTTATCCAAACATTCTATTTACCCTAATCATTATAATACATGCGAAGTTTGATTATTCGTATACGCTTGTGGGATTATCTCCATGTGGCCTTAGTGCATTGGGAAACTGAATAGTTTTGATTTAAATCATTTTTTAATAGCATTGCTAGAAGACTTAAAAAGCTGCATAAATGTGAGCGTTAATACTAAAGTGGTAGCAAAACCCATAATGGCGATGGTAAAAAACACGATGGCCTCAAAATCAAAGTTCTTGAACCAAGCTTTTGAAAGGTTGGCTAAAAACTCTGGATTAATCTCAGTAGCGTAAAGTGTAAAGAAAACTGTAAAAATAATGGTAGCGGTAAAGCCAGTAACAATACCAGTTGAAAAACCCTTAGTATAATTGAAGTTCGAACCTTCCTCAATTCTTCTATACCTAATGGCCTCATAAATTGCAAAACCTGTTATCACCCCGTTAAAGAGACTGAAAAAAATATTAGTATGAAAATCAAACAGTGACAACAATAAAAAATATCCAATCAGTGAACCACTCGCAGCAATCCCAAATCGTATAGGCAATGTAAAATTTTTCATAAGCAACTAATTTTTTGAATAAAGTAGTGAATCTAAATTAACTTGGCTACATAAATTTATTAAAAGTTATGTTCGTGTTTCTCAAGCCTTCCGAGACAGAGAAAAATCTAACCAAATTAAACTAGCATATTGGTGCTTTGTACTTTTATGAAACAAGGAGGCCAAATATCTTTTAAAAGGGCTACAGAAGCAGTTCATTACCTAGAATAAACCCAATCCACAGAAATAGCCGTTAAATACAAGTTAAAAGGATGTTTATTGGGCATGCGATTTTATTTTTGTTTTTTGTTTGACTATATTTGTATAATTTTAAACAATATTAATTATGGACATATTAAAAGAGGCATTTGCTTTAGAAAACGCTAAGATGAGCGGTATGACCACAAGTAATCGAGTTGAAACTTCCAGAGAGGCTAAACGCATCATTTTGGCCATAAATGAAATTTACAAGGAAACGAAGGATACCAGCCTGATGGATGTTATGAAGCGACTCACCGCAAAGAAGAAAAAAATTGATAAACGCCTGAAAGGCAGACAGCCCGATACTTTCTAAAGAATACACTTTATATAAATTAAAAATATGTTCGGACTATTTAAAAAGAAATCGGAAAAAGAAAAACTACAAGAGCAATATGCAAAACTCTCGTTTGAACCAATAATTGGAGAAACCTATCATTTATATAAAAAGGAAAATGTGGAATCGTTTCTTTCCATCATTGCACCTGACCAATGCAGCTTCAACACGTTAGGCAGTTTCTATTTAAACGCAGACCAGATTTGGAAAAAAACAGGGCAATTTTGATTCAAGCTAAGGAATTCACAGAAAGAGAGTTAGACCGTATCATAGAGATGGCCTGGGAAGACCGTACTCCTTTTGAAGCCATACACTTTCAGTTTGGATTACCCGAAAAAGAAGTAATTAAACTATTGCGAGCCAATCTGAAGGAATCCAGTTTCAAACGCTGGCGTAAACGCGTAAACAGCGGCGTGAGTCAAAAACATTTAAAAAAACGCAATCCAGACATTACGCGCTTTAAATGTTCGCGACAAAAAGCTATTTCAGGAAATAAAATCAGTAAACGTTAATGAATGATTTGTTTGAAAATGAAATACCATTGTTTCCTACTACTTTCAATGAAATAGAACAACGTGTTCGCGGAATCAATCCTCTAAAGTATGGTAAAACCAGAAATTTCATAGATGGTGCGGTAACGCATCTATCACCTTATATTTCTCGTGGTGTTATTTCTACAAAACAGATTCTTTCCGAAATTTTAAAACGAGGGCATCAACCTGAAGCTATTGAAAAATTCATTCAAGAACTCGCATGGCGCGACTACTGGCAACAAGTTTGGATTGCTAAAGGCGATGACATCAATTCGGATTTAAAAAACAAACAAAACCCTATTTCAAATACGGATATTCCAGAGGCAATTGCAAACGCATCTACAGGAATTGAAGCCATAGATACCGCCATTACAAACTTTTACAGTACCGGGTATTTGCATAATCACCTAAGAATGTACATAGCTTCCATAGCTTCCAATATAGGTCAATCACACTGGAAGCTGCCAGCCCAATGGATGTATTATCATTTGCTGGACGCGGATTGGGCAAGCAACGCCCTAAGTTGGCAATGGGTGGCAGGATCCAACAGTAACAAGAAATATTATGCTAATCAAGAGAACATCAACAAATACACTTACACCCATCAAAAAGGCACTTTTTTAGATGTGCCGTACGAAACATTCCACACACTTGAAATTCCAGAGGCATTAATGACTACCACTGCTCTTGAACTAACAACATCATTGCCTGAATCAAAGGGTATTTCAGTAAGTAATACACTGCCAACACTGCTCTATAATTTTTATAATTTAGACCCTTGTTGGAAAAATGACATCGAAGCAAACAGGATCCTATTGTTAGAACCATCGCATTTCAAGCACTATCCGGTTTCACAGAACTCGATGGATTTTGTGTTGGCGCTTTCAGAAAATATCGAGAACATTCAAATTTACGTTGGCGAGTTTGATGAATTGGCAGACGCATACCCATTGTTTAACATCCATTACAAAGAACACCCACTAAATGGACATTATAAGGGCACGGAAGAGCCTAGAGATTGGATGTTCGATGTAAAAGGGTATTATCCGTCATTCTTTGCCTTTTGGAAGAAGTGTAAAAAACAACTGACCTATTGAAAAGGGATACCGTCAATATCGTTTGGATAAAACGTGATCTTCGTTTGCAAGACCATGAACCTCTTTTTACGGCCGAGCAAGCAAGTATTCCGTATCTAATTATCTACATGTTCGAGCCATCCCTTATCAAGCATCCAGATACAAGTTTAAGGCATTTACAGTTTGCATATCACTCTTTAATGGCTATGAACAAAAGTCTGGCTCGTTTTAAAAGGCAAGTAGCCCTTTTCTATGGAAAGGCGACAGATGTTTTCAATTTTCTAAATGAAAAGTTCGATATAAGAAACTTGTATAGTTTTTGCGAAAGCGGCACACAAATCACTTGGCAGCGTGACAAACAAATTGCTCAATTTTGCAGGCAAAACAACATCTCGTGGCAAGAATCGCAACGCGATGGGATTATTCGCGGTATTAAAAACAGGGATAATTGGAATAAGCAATGGCATTTAACAATGCATCGGCCCATATTACTGAATTCCTATTCAGTCTCTAAAATAGGTGTTCTAGAGCATTCATTTACCTTACCTTCAAAATTAGCAACGCAACTAGAGGCATACCCAAAACAATACCAACCTGCGGGCGAACAAAACGCATGGCGTTATTTGCATTCTTTTACCGCTCAAAGAGGGTTCAACTATCAAAAGCATATTTCTAAACCTACCGAAAGCAGAACTGCTTGCAGCAGATTGTCTCCTTATATCGCTTGGGGAAATTTGAGTATTAAGCAAGCTTTTCAATACATAGGCACACATCCCAACGGCACAAAAAACAGCAGGGCATTTTCTGCAATGCTTACCCGATTACATTGGCATTGTCATTTTATACAGAAGTTCGAGATGGAATGTAGCTATGAAACCCAATGCATCAATAAAGGCTTTGAATTATTGCCACACGAAAAAAATGAGGTGTTTATTAAAGCGTGGAGAATGGGCATGACTGGTTATCCGCTCATTGATGCGTGTATGAGAGCTGTGGAACAGACAGGATGGATCAATTTTAGAATGCGCGCTATGGTAGTTTCATTTTTAACGCTCAATCTAGACCAAGATTGGCGTGATGGAGCGTATCATCTCGCTCGGCAGTTTTTAGATTATGAGCCAGGTATACATTATCCCCAATTTCAAATGCAGGCAGGTACAACGGGTATCAATACCGTGCGCCTTTACAATCCCGTAAAAAACTCACAAGAACACGATCCTAAAGGTATTTTTATAAAAAAATGGGTGCCAGAACTTATGAATGTTCCTGAGACCCATATTCACGAACCTTGGAAAATGACCGCCTTGGAACAAACCTTTTGTAATGTAAGTATTGGTGTTGACTATCCATTACCAATTTTAGATTTAAAAGAAAGCGCACGAGTGGCCAGAGAAAAAATATGGGGACACAAAAAACACCCTGCAGTCCAAAAAGAGAAAAAACGTTTATTGCAAAAGCACGTAAATAAAAATAACTAAGATGCACTATAGCAAACAGGACATAGCGGATTTAGATAGTATCACAAGGCTCAAAATCATTAATTCGGTCACCGGCATCAAGCCCGCAAATTTAATAGGAACCATAGACAAGGATGGCAACACCAATCTTGCCCTATTTAGCTCCCTGGTTCATCTGGGAAGTAACCCCGCACTATTGGGCTTTATTTCTAGACCACAGACTGAAGAGGTTGGGCATACACTTGAAAATATAAAGGAAAACGGCCTGTATACCATCAATCACATTCATCCTGAGTTTATCAAACAGGCACATTATACCTCAGCGAAATTTGATAAGAACATTTCAGAATTTGCACGATGTGGATTTACAGAGGCATATGAAAATGGCTTTATAGCACCATTTGTTAAAGAGAGTTACCTAAAAATGGGAATGCGTTTTAAAGAGGCTATTGCTATTCCTTTAAATGGAACGATGCTCATTATAGGTGAAATACACCATTTAATACTCCCTGAAACGGGAATGAACGATGGTGATATAGATTTAGAGCAAACCAAAAGTGTAGGTATTTCAGGATTGAATAGCTACTATGAAGTAAAGAAAATAGCAAAATATCCATATGTAAGAGTGAATGAAGTGCCAGAATTTTAAGAAATGAAAAAGCAGCATCTCCCAGAAAAAATATGTGTGGTATGCAAAAGGCCCTTCGCTTGGCGAAAGAAATGGGAAACGAACTGGGAGGCCGTTAAATATTGCAGCGAACGTTGCAGAAGAAATAAAGCATAAATGAAAAGTGTACATCTTGTTTTTCCGCATCAGCTTTTCAAAGTCTCACCACTTTTTGAGGTAGCATCGCCTATATACATAATTGAAGAATTCTTGTTTTTTAAACAGTATCCGTTTCACAAACAGAAAATAGCATTTCACAGAGCTACGATGAAAGCCTATGAGGCATTTTTGAAATCTAAAAAAATAGAAGTTATTTATATAGAAGCTACCAGTGCTATTGCAGATATACGAAAGCTCATTCCGGAATTGAAACGCCAAGGCATTGCGCATATCAATTACATCGACCCCGTAGACACTTGGTTGGATAGACGCATATGTAGTTCTTGTGCAAAACATAATATAACCACTACGGTTTTCAATTCGCCGCTGTTTTTAAATACCAAAGAAGAACTTTCCACTTTTTTCCGAAGCGATAAGAAAAAATACCACCAAACTTCCTTTTATACAGAACAACGAAAAAAGCGAAATATCCTTATCGAACCTGATGGAAAACCCACTGGTGGAAAATGGACTTTTGATACTGAAAACCGAAAGAAGTTTCCGGCAAACAAAACGCCTCCATCCATTCAATTTCCTGATGTAGACAATTTTTATACCGAAGCTTTAGCGTATACCGAAACGAACTTTTCAAACCATTTGGGAAGTCTTACGGAGCATTGCCTGTATCCAACTAATTTTGAAACAGCAGACGCTTGGTTTCAACAGTTTTTAGAATACCGTTTTATGGAATTTGGTGTCTATGAAGATGCCATTGTAGCGGAGCAATCAATCCTCAACCACAGCGTGCTAACGCCTATCTTAAATGTCGGATTAATTACGCCCAAGGAGATTGTAGAAATGAGTTTAGCGTATTCTGAAAAAAATAATGTCCCGATTAATTCTACCGAAGGTTTTATACGCCAGATAATAGGTTGGCGCGAGTTCATTAGGGGCATGTACGAAAGTCGTGGTAGTGATGAACGCACACAAAACTTTTGGGGCTTTACCAAAAAGATTCCACCTTCCTTTTATGACGGTAGCACTGGAATTTATCCTGTAGATCAAACCATTAAAAAAGTATTGAAAACAGGTTATTGTAATCACATCGAACGCTTAATGGTTTTGGGTAATTTTATGGTGCTTTGTGAATTCGACCCGGATGAAGTATATCGCTGGTTTATGGAGCTGTTTATCGATTCGTATGATTGGGTAATGGTACCCAATGTGTATGGAATGAGCCAATTTGCAGATGGCGGACTAATGGCTACCAAACCATATATAAGTGGCAGTAATTATCTAATGAAGATGAGTAACTACAAAAAAGGCGAGTGGCAACAGATTTGGGACGGACTCTTTTGGCGTTTCATGGATACACACCGTTCCTTTTTTCTACAAAACCCAAGATTGGGAATGCTTGTACATATGTTCGATAAAATGACGGAGGAGAAAAAGGAAATACATCTTAAAAATGGTGAGGAATATCTTAAGGATTTAAATTTTTAAAACATAAGGATGGTATTTAACACAACTTACAACAACGAAGAGTACAAGATAGAAAGCACGGGTTTAGTAGGTAAAAAATTCACTTTACTGCAACGAATCAAACAAGGCGGTATTGGTTCGAGTAGACTTATAATTTATAAAACGAGTCCTAAATTAAATCTTGGGAAACTGAAATTTTCAGAGCTCGATTATGGCAATATTGAATTACGCCCAAAAGGCGTCATTGTACATTATACTTGTAAACTAGAACGTTTTTCGTGGATTATTCCTTATTATCGTTTGGTCATCTATAATGCACAGTCTTTTAGCATTCACGCCAATGGAAACTTCATCCAGTTTTTAAAAAACAAAAACTACATTGAAAACAAGAAATTTATAGATAGAATGGTTCAGCTTAAAAACGATTTTTTACAGCTGGAATATTATGATTATTAAAACACTTGAACAAACTTCTAAAACGAAAAACCTAATCTGAAATATTTGAAGAATAAGAAAAAACCATGATGTCTTATTTAATGGATTTTGGATTTTCCTTTATGAGATAAGAAAGAATTTTTGTGTCAATGACATAGCCCGTTTCTGGGTCACATTCTTCAATGACTTTTACTTCTAAATTATATTTATGTCCATGATAATTCGGGTTGTTACATTTTCCAAAGACTTCTTTGTTCTTTGCGTCACTCCATCTTTTATTACGTAATCAATGGGCCGCATTAAAATGTTCACAACGTACTATTGCAGTTTTATTCATTTGTAAAATTTATGAAAAGAAAAATATTTCATATTTTGTTTAAAGATAAGTATGTGATGTTAAACATAAATTAAATACATTAATTTTGAAAATGAAACAGCATTAGCCAAGACGATAAAGAAAATGAAAAAAAAAGATTTTAATATACATATCATTGGTGCGGGAGTAAGTGGTCTAATAGCGGCAAAGGTTCTAGAAGCTAATGGCTTTTGCCCGATTATAATAGAAGCGACCGAAAGAGCGGGTGGTCGTGTAAAGACAGATGTTATAGAAGGGTATCATTTAGACAGGGGGTTTCAAGTATTATTGACGGCATACCCTGCAGCCCAGAAATACCTTGATCTAGATGCTTTGGATTTACAGAAATTCACCCCTGGCACCGTCATATTCAATGGGGGCAAGCAATCTATAATCGGAGATCCTTTAAGAGATGGATCTTTGTTGTTTTCAACATTAGTCTCTCGCATTGGAACAATTACTGATAAGCTTAAGGTACTTAAGTTGAACAGACTTCTAAAACGAAAAACCTTATCTGAAATATTTGAAGAAGAAGAAAAAACCACGATGTCCTATTTAATGGATTTTGGATTTTCTTTCCAAATGATAAATCAATTCTTCAAACCTTTCTTTTCAGGTGTTTTTCTTGAGCCAAGCTTACATACTTCAAGTAGGATGTTCGAATTTGTATATAAAATGTTTGGTGAGGGTTCTGCTGCACTACCTAAGTTCGGCATAGAGGCTATTCCAAGGCAATTAGCACAAAGTTTGACAAGAACTACATTTAAATATAATACAATGGTTAGTTCTATTAAAGATGGTGAGATACTTTTGACCAATGGTAAAAGCCTAAAAAGTGATTTCACAATTGTAGCCACGGATGCTAGTAACCTGATTCAAAACCTTAATAGACAGTCCACGAAATGGAAATCCTGTGATACCTTATATTTCGAAACCAAAACCCGTGTTATCGATAAACCCCTAATAGGTCTAATAACAGATTCAGGGGCACTGATTAACAATATTTTCTTCCATACCAGTTTAGAGATGGCTACCAAACCACAAGCTGAGTTACTTTCGGTAACTGTTGTCAAAAATCACGATTTATCGAATGAAGCTTTAATATCTCGTGTTCAAAGAGAACTCAGAGACCATTGTGGTATCAATTCCTATAAATTTTTAAAGCATTATTCTATTCCAATGGCTTTACCTGAATTGAAGAACATTCAATATGAGGCGCCTCCATCGGAGACACATTTAACATCCGGTATCTTTTTAGCAGGTGACACACAGCTCAATGCTTCATTAAATGCTGCAATGATTTCTGGAGAAAGAGCAGCTTTAGGGGTTGTAGAAACCATTAATAATTCTATTCTTTTTTAAAAGATAATTAAAATACCCAAAAATAGGAAAGCCTTCAATTTAGAATGTTATTATAGTTCACATTTCAATTCATGGACAAAACATAATTTTCTCAATAGTCTCGTAAAACCAACCATTTGTGTGTGGGGGGTATTGAGGGAAAATAATACAAGGAATTATTCTAAATTTTATTTCAACTTTACTTTAGGCTTATCTACAGGATCACTAAAAAAATCTATAGGATCCGCGCCCAAAGTTCAAGGGTAAGATTTGGACGGAATCCCTTTTTGATCTTGGATATAACCGTCAACCGTTTTGGTGACAGATAACACCAAAAAGATACATTTGAAATGAATTTCTGAAATAAGCTAATCCGTGTTACCTATATGTTACCCAAAAACAATAAAGCCGACTCCTAAAAGTCGGCTTTTCCCTTTGTACAGGCGGAGAGACTTCCCGCCGATGGCGGGATAAACTTCTCATCCCTCCGCTTTTCATAAAAAAAAACCCATCCAATAATGGATGGGCCTTTACTTCGTACA
>NZ_JBATGR010000425.1:0-2432 GCF_049665975.1 Eudoraea sp. | reverse complement strand
CTGTTACAGGGGTGTTTGTGTTGCGAAAAAAAAAGCCTGCATCACCGCACTTTAAGGCCCCTTTTTATCCTTTGCTGCCTGTCATCTTTATCCTGTTTAGTATTTGGATATTTGTTTATCTGATAATTGATAAGCCTTTGGAAAGTATGATTGGACTGCTTATCCTGGCCATTGGAGTACTTACTTATTTTATCAATAAAAAAATTTCCAAATCTTCCTGACTTCGTAATTTTAATTTCTGTTTAAGCATAAATTAGTTATCTTAATCCTCTTGGTAATCATTACTTACCTAATAGAATATACCTGTTTTATTAAAAGATCTTCGGTGACCAGATAAATTGGTATGGAATATCCAAATAAGCAGCTGAATAATGAAAAATAAAATTTCGAGAAGAAAAGCGATAGCTACAAGTCTTAAAGTTTCACTGGCGGCAATTGGGGGATATGCCTTTAAAGGAAGGGAGCAGGGTCAACCTTACTTTGAAAACACTTTATTAAATAAGAAACTTCCCATAAGAATTAGTCTCAATACCTCTACATTATTACATTATAAATTGGATGTTGATGTACAAATAGACATGGTAGCCGATGCAGGATTCGATGGTGTTGAATTGTGGATGCGGGATATAATGGCATACCTGGAAAAAGGTGGTACGAGTGAACAGTTAAAAGGAAAATTAGTAGAGAGGGGGCTAGTCCTGGAAAATATAATAGGCTTTTCCAAATGGTGCAGTGATGATCCTGAAGAAAGAGTAAAAGCGTTGGAACAATTGCGAGAGGAAATGATGATTATTGCCGGGATGGGTGGAAAATTTATTGCAGCCCCTGTACAGGGAATTGAATCTTTAGATAGAAACAAATATGATGATTACGCCGAACGATATAATGCTATACTAAAACTGGGAGATAAAACAGGGGTAACTCCAATACTTGAACTTTGGGGTATGGGAGCCTTAAATAAAGTGTCAGATTGTGCTCAAATTGCTATTGCGACCGGGCACCCAAAAGCTACAATGCTTCTGGATTTTTATCATGTATATCGTGGAGGGAATGATTGGGATACCGTGGATATTCTGAATGGGAAAAAATTACCCGTTATTCATATAAATGATTACCCTTCGAGTCCTTCTTTTGACCAGCTAAAAGATTCGGACAGGGTATTGCCCGGGGAAGGTGTATGTCCTTTTAACGAGCTTATCCCAAAATTATATGAAGCAGGTTTTAGAGGTGGTTTTTCGGTTGAGCTATTTAATAAAGAATATTGGGCAACCATGGATGCTGAGACCATACTGAAAAACAGCTATGAGAAGACCTATGCAATTGTTGAAAAGGCGCTGGCAAGGACCATTTAAAAATTTATACAATCACAAATTAAATTAAAAACATCATGAAACTTAGTTTTAAATACATCATTATCTTCCTTCTGGGTTTTGGGAGTTTTGTCCCGGTTTCCGGGCAGGAGACAAAAAATGACGCGGGCAATGAGTGGATTTCCCTATTTAATGGTAAAGACCTTGAGGGTTGGAAAGTAGGTGTAAACGCTTCTACTTTTACCGTAGAAGATGGTGCAATAAAAGTTGCCGGTGAAAGAGCCCATCTGTTTTATGCAGGAGACGTGGAAAACCATAATTTTGAGAACTTCGAATTTAAGGCGAGGGTGATGACCAAACCCGGGGCAAATTCCGGGATTTATATACATACCAAATATCAGGAAGATGGATGGCCCACCTATGGTTATGAAGTCCAGGTAAATAACTCACAAGGCGATTGGAAACGTACCGGAAGTCTGTACGGTATTGTAGATATAATAGAAAATTATGCGTCAGATAATGAATGGTATACAGAATATGTGAAAGTGGAAGGCAAGCGTATTATTGTAAAAATAAATGATATTGTGGTGGTAGATTACACTGAACCAGCGAAACCTTTAAGGGAGGGAGAAGGGGTATACAGAGTAATTAGTGCTGGTACTTTTGCGCTTCAGGGGCATGATCCTGGTAGTATAGTTTTTTATAAGGATATCATGGTAAGGCCTTTGCCATGATTCTCCCATAAATATATGAATTAAGGCCTGTTTTTAGTCATTTAGTAAATTAATCAACCAAACCCATGAAAAAAACTCTAAGTTATTTAAGTATCATTGTCTTTCTTCTGCTTCTTTCAAATTGTGGCGATAAAAAATCCGAAGAGGAATCGGCCGATAAAAAGGACCGCAATATGTTCGGGCATTATATACCCCGTGGAATAACCGTAAACTCCGAAAACCTTAGTCCCGGTTATATCATGTTTCCTGTCCCTAATTCTGCTTCCACCTATCTTATCAACAGAAAAGGAGAAGTAGTGCATGAATGGAAAGGTAATTACGGCGTATTTAACCCTTATCTCATGGATGATGGTTCTGTTGTGATTGGCGCGAACGACCCTGATTATCC
>NZ_JBATGR010000424.1:0-12884 GCF_049665975.1 Eudoraea sp. | reverse complement strand
GGTATGCCCTGGGCTTGTGCAATGGATAATCAAAAACAGGAAAAAAAGAAATTAGGTATAGCATTAGTAGGATTGGGAAGCTATAGTACTTATCAGTTAGCACCTTCTTTATTGGATTGTGAATTATGTTATTTGGCAGGGATCGTTACCGGAACCCCTGAAAAAGAAAAGATATGGCAGGATAAATATAAAATCCCCGATACCAGTATTTATAATTATGAGAGTTTTGATAGTATTGTATCTAATGACTCCATAGATATAGTTTACGTTGTACTTCCTAATGCTATGCATGCCGATTTCTCAATTAGAGCTGCCAAAGCAGGAAAACATGTTATATGCGAAAAACCTATGGCCGTAAGCGTTGAAGAATGTGATGCAATAATTGAGGCATGTAAAAAGGCGAATGTAAAATTAAGCGTAGGTTACCGTCTACACTCAGAACCGTATACTCAGGAAATAAAACGACTAGTTGAAGAAAAGGTTTTTGGAAATGTTCAGTACATATCAGCTGAAGCTGCCTACAGATCTGGTGGTAATCCGGATCAATGGCGATTAAACAAAGCGCTTTCTGGTGGTGGAGCCTTAATGAATATGGGGGTTTATGCCATCCAAAGTGCGATTTATGGAACCGGAGAGAACCCAATATCTGTAACCGCACAGGAATTTAGCTCAAGGCCGGATTATTTTAAGGATACTGATGAGACCATTACCGCACAATTCGAATTTTCAAGTGGAACTTTTGGCAATATCATGACTTCGCATAATACCAATGTAAATAGAATGTATGCCGCATGTGATAAAGGTTGGTTTGAATTAAATCCGGCTAGTTCCTATGGCCCATTGGCTGGTAAAACTTCCAGTGGGGACTTTAGTTTTCCACATGAACGCCAGCAAAAATTACAGATGGATGATTTTGCCAGACATATTTTAAGTGATACCCCAAATATTGCTCCCGGCGAAATGGGCAAACGAGATATGATTATTGTTGAAGCTATTTACGAATCGATAGAGAAAGGAAATTCAAAAATTGATTTGAAATTGGGCTCAATGAGTCTTTAAGATAATATTCATATTGCTCCTGCCATTGTCGTTTATTCGATAGTGTTGAAGCGAACTAATTATGAATAGTAATCAAAAATGGAACCTAAGGCTTTAACTCTAAAAAAGGCTCATCTTCTCTGTCGTACATTAACCATATTTTTGCATGTACATCAGATTCAAAGGTGCGTATCAATGCACTTCTGTTAGAGGCCACTTTTTGTAAGAACCTATTGTGTTTCTCTCCATCCCAGACCAAAGCTAATTTAATATGATCTCTCAAAACATTTGCAATGTGTTCGCCCAGAAAAAATAGCTCAACCAGGGGTATTTCAGTTTTAACAACCGGAGTTACATTTACTAAAATTTTATACATTTTTTCTTTTAGACATTCGTTTCTAATGAGCTTAGGATACTTAATAAAATCTTCATAGGAATAGTCTCCGGTAATCATCATTACCAGATAATTTTTTTCTTTCTCGAAAGAATAAAGACTACCCATGTTAACTTTAATAATGCGATCAGGTTGTTACAGTAGAAATAAGGCGGATTGATATCAACTACCTTAAATATAAGAAATAATTCAATGCTATTAAAGAAAAAACTTACTTTAAAATATTACAAATAAGCCTAAAAAGGGTCATTACTTACATACTAGAATTTTTCAAATACACCCAGCCCAAATAGAGCAAAATCGTATTTTACAGGATCTGTTGGATCCATTTTTCGAAGATAGGAATCAAGTTCATTCACAGCTTTTGAATCGTTTTGTTTCCGATGCAATAATCCAAGCTTTCTGGCTACATTACCTGAATGAACATCCAGGGGGCAAGATAAAAGGGCAGGAGGAATAGATTTCCAGATCCCAAAATCTACCTCTGTTGCATTATCACGAACCATCCACCTTAGAAACATATTTATGCGCTTAGCTGCAGAACCTCTAGCCGGATCAGATATATGCTTTGTTGTTCTTTTTGGATGTGTTAATTCAAAAAATGTTAGTTTGAATTTAGAAATTGCCGGCTGTGTTGATTTATCTGTGGTATTTTGGCTAAAAATTGCCTCTAAACCTCCATATTGCCTATATATACTTCTTAAAGCTTTAATAAAATATACCAAGTCAACACTATTAAAAGTTCGATGGACAAATGGTTCAAGCTTAATTAATTCTGATTCGTTATGATATAAAACAAAATTATGAGGGTCATGATCCATTAAATCCATTAAATAAAGAGCGTTCTTAATAATGCTTTTTCGGTTACCCCAGGCAATTGTTGATGTGAGAAACCCACTGATCTCAATATCTTCTTTTTTAGTAAACAAATGGGGAACCTGAATTGGATCTGAATCCAGAAATTGAGGATTATTGTATTGGATGACTTTTGCATCCAAAAACTCTCTTAGCTCATTAGAAGTCACTGATGTATCATTTTGATGAGGTGATTCAGATAATTAGGATTTTTAGAATTACAAAACTTCTTCCAACAGATTAGTTTATGATTTGACCGTCTATCATGGTCAACTTTCTGTCTGCCATATCCGCTAATTCCTCATTATGAGTTACAATCACAAAAGTTTGTCCAAATTCATCACGTAATTGAAAAAAGAGTTGATGTAGTTTATCTGCACTTTCGGTATCGAGATTGCCACTTGGTTCATCGGCAAGTATTATACTTGGATTGTTTATTAATGCCCTTGCAACAGCAACACGTTGTTGTTCGCCACCGGATAACTCATTAGGTCGGTGGAGCATACGATTGGAAAGCCCGAGGAAATTTAGCAGTTCTGTTGCTCTGGTCTCCGCCTCTGTCTTTCCTGTTCTTTTAATAAATGCGGGAATGCAAACGTTTTCTATGGCCGTAAATTCAGGTAATAATTGATGGAATTGAAAAATAAACCCGATATGATTATTTCTAAATGCAGCTAGTGCTTTATCTTTTAATGAAGTAATATCAATGCCATTTATCTCTAAGTCACTTTCCTTTTTGTTTGATTGGGTATCCAGGGTGCCTAAAATTTGTAATAAGGTCGTTTTACCGGCACCTGAGGGCCCTACAATAGAAACTACTTCCCCGGCCTTTATGCGCAAATTTACCCCTTTTAAAACCTGAAGTTCCCCGAAATATTTTTGAATATTAGTGGCCTTAATCATCAATTAATAATTAGGGCATGAAAGTAAACAATACCCTTAACACTTCAAAATGTAATGGAAGGGGAATCTGCTGGGTGCTGCGTAGTAAAATTTATTGTTGCAGTCATTTTACTAATAATAAATTTATTTATGATTTTTAAAGAAGAAACCTTTAAATTCGAAGTAGTTTTAAATCAAGCCATTTATACTTTTTTACTATGACATCGTACCACAACTTGGAAGAATATAATATTGAGATTACCAATGAAATAACAGAACGATTTTCGGGAATAATCAGCGAAATAGGGGAGGAAGTTGGTCGCGAAGGATTAATTAAAACCCCTGAACGAGCGGCCAAAGCAATGTTGTTTTTAACACAGGGCTATAAACAGGATGCCGCAGCTATCCTGAAGAGTGCAATGTTTAATGAGTCTTATAACGAAATGGTAATTGTAAAGGATATTGAATTGTATTCTCTTTGTGAACATCATATGTTACCATTTTTCGGGAAAGCTCATATTGCTTATATCCCAAACGGACAGATTGTAGGTTTGAGCAAACTACCGAGAATAGTAGATGTTTTTGCACGTAGGTTACAGGTTCAGGAACGCTTAACCGAGCAGATTTTAGATTGTATAAATGAAACCTTAAAGCCTCAGGGAGTTGCGGTGGTTATTGAGGCTGCACATATGTGTATGATGATGCGGGGTGTTCAAAAGCAGAATTCCGTTACTACAACATCAGGATTTAGAGGAGCTTTCGAAAGAGAAGAAACCCGTAATGAATTTTTAAAATTAATCAGTTCAAATCTGTCTTAATTTTGACACATACACAGTTAAAGTTATTAAATAGAAATTTTATTTCTGAATGATTAAAAAGGAAAAATATCGACTCCTTTTATGGGGATTACTGTTTGATGGACTTGGTATGCTTTCCTTTATGATACCGGGTATTGGTGAATTCGCAGATCTGATATGGGCTCCTATTGCCGGTTGGTTGATGACAAGAATGTATAAAGGAAATCCTGGTAAAATTGCAGGAGTTATTGCTTTTATTGAAGAAATTGTACCGGGATTAGACATTATTCCTTCTTTTACTCTTATGTGGTTATATACCTATATTTTTCAAAAGGATAAAACCATAATTCTTGAGGATAACTAAGGTTTAAAATAAACCCTGGCCATCTTAAATTTATCAAGTTTAAGCTTTATCCTTTTATTTTTTATAGGGGGATACTTAGGCCCATTCTAATATTCCTTCCAATATTTGAAATATCATCTACCTTAAGTCTTGATAAATGCGAAATATAATCTTCGTTGAGAATATTAACCGCTGTCACTTCCAATCCAATATCCTGTTTAAACAATTTTAGGTTTAAACCTAGTCCCAGATTAAGCAGATTGTAGCCCTCAGTGGGAGTCTCAAATGTCGCTACTTTGTTTTGATCAAATATTGAATTTAAAGTAACAAAGGTGTAGCCATTGGTGAGCCATTTTTTTCGGGTACCAAATTCTATGCGGAGCGTATTACTCAGCTTATTTGCGGGTATCAGAGGAAGGTAATCATCATTGTCCAATCTCCCTGTTACAGATTCAAAGCTACTCTGTATATGTAACCAATCCAGGGGATGAGGGTGAAAATGAAACCCAATTTCTCCACCGTATAAATTTGCATCCTGCTGGATGTAGTTGTAAACAGGGTTAGGGCCTACAAATTCTCCATTGGGCTCAATAAAA
Organism: Eudoraea sp.; assembly: GCF_049665975.1. GTDB lineage: Bacteria > Bacteroidota > Bacteroidia > Flavobacteriales > Flavobacteriaceae > Eudoraea. The sequence goes on along the minus strand of NZ_JBATGR010000424.1, from coordinate 7,979 downwards.
ATGTAATCATTAATCTTATTGTAAAAACCATTTGCAAAGAATTCAAAATGTTCACTGCCGTATTCCAGAGCGATATCCGTTTGGAAGTTATTTTCATTATTCAAATTAGGATTACCAATTTCAAATCTGTTCGTACCTTCATGTACACCGTTAGAAGTGAGTTCTGCTAAATTTGGAGCTCTGAAGCCGCTTGCCAGATTAATACGACCGATAAGATTAGCTAATAAATCCACACGATATCCCAAAGCGGCATTAAAGCTATTAAAGTTTCTATCTAATTGTGCGATATAGCCCTCTTCCCCTAATACGCCAGTTTCCTCTCCTTTTATTGACCGGTTGTCAAATCGTAAACCAAGCTGAATATCACTTTTTTCAAAATGGACATGAGAGGTAGCCAATACACCAATGTCGGCTGTTTTTGCATCCGGAATTAAAACTTCCTCGCCTGAATTTTTATTCGTCTGATTCATTCCCTGAATACCCGCGATAAAATGCCAACGCCCAATATTGGGTATATTGTATTGTATATTGTAACTGAAGGTAGAAAGATCCATGTCAAGGGCAGGTTCCAATTCGGTGAGACTTTCAGACGGTGCTGTCGGGTCTTCTTCTTCTTCTTCTTCTTCAAACTCTTTACGCTGATTATAGATATAGCCCAATGTAATTTTCAAGCTGGATTTGTTAAAAAACCAATCATTTTTTGAACTTATTATATGATTGTTTATTTCCTGATACGGAAGAAGAGGAGTTCGCCCCAAATTCTGTACTCCTATTTCTTCAGGAATACCCAAATCTGAACTATTTAAATTATATCGTAATTCGGTTTTGAATTTCCCGGATTGATATCCAACTGCCGTTTTAAGGTCATATTCCCTGAATCGTGAGTTTGTTACCCTTACATCGTTTCCACTCTTGTAATCTGCATGAGATGTATATGCTCCACGAACCAGGAATTTAAATTTCTCACCAGATGTTTTTAGACCTGCATTGGCATTTATACCATGGGTATTTGTAAAGTAATTGAAATTAATGTCGCCTTCCGTTGAATTCATAATGGCAAACTGTTCGGGATTCAGATAAAGTACGCCTCCAAGAGCATCAGATCCATAGAGGAGGGAAGCAGGTCCCTTAATGACCTCTACACTTTCAATACCTGCTGCACTGATGCCAAGGCCATGTTCGTCTCCGAATTGCTGGTTTTCCAATCGAATACCCTGCGTATAAACTAATACCCTGTTTGAACTTAACCCCCTGATCACAGGCTTTCCAATGCCAATTCCAGTAGATACATTTTCTACCCCGGCAATATTTGTTATACCATCAGCAAGGGTTATTGCCCCCATTTTTCTCAATGATTCAACCGAAGCCTGTTCTACCTTCATTACATTCTCACGTTGTAATTTATGGAATGGGGTAGATACAATGACTTCTTCCATTTCTATAGCACTTGGCGAGAGTATAATATTCAATGTTGTAGTGCCTTCAGTAAGGAGTATTGTAGCAGAAAATGTGCGGTAGCCCATAAATGAAGCCACAATTTTGTATGACCCTGCCGGAAGATTAGTTAGCCGGAATTCACCATTATTTTTAGTAACAGTTCCTTTTTCAAGTTGAGGTAAGTACACAGAAACCTGCTCAAGTGGACTATTAGTTTCTTCGGAGGTAACAGTGCCGATAAGAGCGTTTTGAGCGCTTCCGTTTAAATAAAAAAATATGAAGAATAGTAGTGAAAATAAAGCTTTCATAACCTGTTTTAAAATTAAAAAATTAAAAAAATAGAGAAAATTATAAAAAAGACTATGAATATATTGGGGGAGCTCTTAAGGAAAAATGAAGGTTTTCTAATTTAGGTGTATAATCGTAGTTTAGTGTTGTAACCCTTAATGCGTAAACGACTGCTACAAGGTTTAGAACATTCTCAGAATTATAAAAATCATGCGAAAAATTGAAATTATCAAAATCACAATGAAATTCTTTTGAATGGAAATGGGACTCAAAAGTATTGTCACAGTTTATGACTAAATGATTAGACGCGTGTAATAGTTGAATAACCGTAGGAAGTGCCAAAAAGACAATCAGCACTAATGAAATTATTGAAAATGATATTTTTTGTTTTTGATGTACCACTATACAAAGAAATCAAATAAAGCGATTGGGAAAAGTTAAGGAAAGATTAATTTACTTAAAAAGAAAGCCTAATCCGATTCTATTCAACATTTTTTTTTCAAAGTTCCAGAAAAATTTGAACTGCCCAAAAAGCCATCCAAAAACTACTAAAAGTAACTGGTAGAATGGAAAGATCAGTAATATTCTAAGAGTCCAGTATACCCAGGCACTCCACCATGTTTCGGGAAAATTACCTCTTTCCAAACCTATCCATCCAAGAAATGGTTTGGCAATATACACAGCTGCAGAACCGGTAATGGAGAATACAACAAGAATTATAATGAGTTGAAAATTGGATTCTATTCCCCAGCGTTTTTTTAGTTTGTCCATAAAAAAGAAAATCGGAGCAAATATATTCAATTAATTCGTGGCGCAAAGGGTCCCAGACGTTGATTGTATTTACGTTGAAAATAAATAAAATAATTATAAAGTTCATAGTTCACATCATATCCATAATCAATATTTGGGTCATAGTTGATCCTCAACTCATATAAATTAGGATCATACTTGTAAGGATCCAAAACTCGCTGGTTCCAGTTGATAACATAAATTCGATTTCTATTTTCCATAAATACCTGAGTATAATATCCCTTTGGCCGGGCCATACTTTGGAGCCAGGTGGCAAAACCCACTTCCATAATTATAATTTCATATTCCAGGCTATCATTTTTAATGGTAACAGTGTCTATTGTATTTTGATTAAATACATTTTCTTCCTCCTGAGAAATATTAATTGCCTTCTTGGACCCACTGCATTGCATAATTAAAAGTGTCAAAAGCAACACAAAAAAAACTCTAATCAAAAATTTAAGTTTCATAGAAATGTATTTGAAATAATAAAGTACAAAAAAAACCATTTGCTCAAACAAATGGTTTTGTTAATTAATATGACAAAAATTTCGAATTTACTTTCCGAAAAGGCCACCCAATAAGCCTCCTATGCCACCTTTCTTTTTAGAGCTATCCATAACCATTCCTGCAACATCGTCAAGAATACTGCCATCTCCATCTGCATCTAAAAGTGTTGTAAGAAGACTTTGGTTTTGTTCTGGCTGGCCACCTAGCATACTACCTAATAGATTATTCATCCCACTTGCATCACCTACATTGTTTTCAGCTTTTTGTTTTGCTAAAACACCCATAACAATAGGAGCTGCTATTTTTAAAATATTAGCTATCGACCCTGCATCTATTCCAGATCGCTGGCTTAGAGCATTTTCTACATTTGCCTGCTTGCCACCAAAAACATGTCCTAAAATGCCTGCTCCATCTTCCATAACGGTTTGATCCACACCACCTCCAAAAAGGCCTCCCAGATCATCAAGTACACTTCCATCATGTTTAGAAGATAATGCATTCATCAACCCCTGTGCACCTTCCGGAGTAGCTGCATTTTTTTTCATCGCTCCCAATAGTAAAGGCATAGCCATACTCAATACATCGGCTGTCTTATTTTCAGCTTGTCCGGTTTGTCCTGCAATACCGCTTATTACCTTTTTCCCCATGGGACTGTTTAATAAATCTAATAATCCTTCCATTAACTTAGTGTTTTGTTGTATATCTGGGTAATGTACAAAATCTAATTGTTCCAAATGAAAAGTATTAATAAAAATTAGAAAAAAGAACTAAAATGGTTTATTCTAAGAATTAAAACGATTATACGGAACATGTACTTCGATATCTTATATTATTTTTATGTTGTTTTATATTAGCTTTTTAGTGTAAACTAAGCACGTGCTTTTGAAGTAATTAACTTTAAGGATTCTCTGCAAACTCTGGCTTATTAATGGGGAATGTGCACATATCTTAAAATAAATTACTCTGTTTTTAGTTATCTTCGCGTATGATTTATTTAGAACTTCCACCTCAACCTCATCCGCTGGTTTCCTATTTACGCGTAGGAAGACTATTGCATTGGTCTTTGATACTGTTTCTATTGGAATCATGGTTCTACTGGGTACAATTTGAGGCTTCTTTGGAACAATTTTCTTTCTTTTGGGTATTTTTTTGGTTTGGTTGTTTTCTTTTTTCTTTTGTACATATTTTTCTGGTTATTATGGACGGCTGGTCAAGATTTCAAAATTATAAAAGGGCTAAAGACCTTTTGTTTATTCACGGTTTTAATTCCAAGATTGCTGATATGTATAAGGTCTCTAAATGCCAACGCAATGCGGCATTTGTTGCTGCAGAAGAACTGGGTTATAAAAATGAAATAATGAACTATTATCACTCCAAGGGAATTAAATGGTTTCATTATGTTCCTTATTTTATGACTCAGGACCCACTATTTTTATTTCGAAACTACTTTTGGGAAAGAACATTTCTTGAAAAAGTTTATGTCCCTAAATTTGATTACAGGAGTCTACATCAGGAAAGGGCGATATGATACTTGAAGCCAGGAAAATTTCCAAATCCTATGGTTCCCTTGAAGTTCTGAATAATGTGACCTTAGAATGTCTCAAGGGCAGAATCTATGGACTCATTGGAGCAAATGGTACAGGTAAGACTACTTTATTTCGAATCTTATTAGGCCTCATTAAGGCAGATAGCGGTAGTTTAGAAATAAATTCACAAGGAAAAAAGCCCATTGGAGGAATAATAGAGAAACCAGCTTTATACGGATATCTTTCAGCCTATGGAAATTTAAAAGTTTTTACCCAGATTCAGGGTTTAAACCTTACCAAAGAACTTTATAGTCAATCTATGCAACAGGTTGGTCTTTCAACAAATAGAACAGATGCAGTAAAAAATTATTCTCTGGGAATGAAGCAGCGCCTTGGTCTGGCCATAGCCTTATTAAATAATCCTGATTGCCTGGTATTAGATGAACCTTTTTCAGGTTTAGATCCCATGGGAATTATTGCACTTCATGAATTGATTAAAAAGCTTAGCAGTCAGAATGAAATTACCATAATTATCTCATCTCATATTGTAGGCGAATTAACAGATTTGTGTGACACTCTTTATGTTCTTAACGAGGGAAAAATAATAAAAAAAGGAGCTTCATCAGAATTACTTAATGAAAGTATTTCTGCCTACAAAATTGTGGGAAATAATTTGGAAATGTCTGAAGTTTTGCAAAGTATCAATGCTATATTTTTAAATAAATCAGCTTTTGTATCTCCTGAAACAATTAGCATTTCTGAGGTTCTACAAAAATTAATTGAAGAGGGGCGGGAGGTAACAGCCTGCATTCCGCAAACAGATCTAAAAGCCTTATTTGGCGGGGAAAAAATATGATATCCTTAATACGCTCAGAAATATATAAAATCCGCAAGCAGAGTAAAACACTATATGCTTTGGCCGCCATTCTTATTATAGAAGGATTTGTGATTGTGAGTGCTTATTATCAGGGTACAGGAATAATTGATCTTTTATTGGCTAACCTGAAGGATTCTTTTGAGTTCAAAGGCAATCTTCTAAATGGGAACTTAATTATTTATCTGATCCTGAATTCGCTGTGGTTTCATATCCCTTTAATCCTAATGATTATTATTTCAGGATTTCTTACCTCTGAATATAAGGACAGGACGCTTGAAACAGTTATGCTTCAACCAGTTAGTAAATTAAATTTTATCTTAAGTAAATATTTTGTTTCAATAGTATTTACCTTATTAATTGTACTCCTTTTGGCGGTTAGCACTTTTTTAGCCTCTTACTGGATTTTTGGCAGAGGGGATTTGGTTGTGTATTTAGATGGGTTGAATTTTTTTGAATCTGAAGAAGCCTTTTACAGACTTATATATGCCTTTATTTCCGGTGCCAATTCTATGATTTTCTTTTCGGCAGTCAGTTTAACACTGGCAGTTATTTTAAAAGATGCCACAAAGACCTGGATCGTTTCGGCTATTTTTTTAATATGCAGCAATATGCTATTAAAGATCGACTTTCAAAATAAATTCCTTAATGAACTGTTTTTTTTCAAATTGATAGATAGCTGGCAGTATTTTTTCTATTACAAAATACCGTATTCTACCATATACTTTAAAAATTTAATTTTATTTGGCTATTCCTTAATTACTATGATAATCGGGATAATTATTTTTAAAAGAAGGGACATTCAGCTATGAAAAGATTAAGTTTTTTATTCCTGTTTTTTATTAGTCTGAACCTTATTAGCGGTCAGGAGATTGACAATGATCTCCTTCAAATAAAAAGGCGCATGGACTCCATAAAGTCTTTTAATGCTAATATAGAATTGGATGTGGACATCAGTTTTATTAATATGCCAACCAAATATGGGAAAGTCCGATATGACAAGGGAGAATCTACTAAAGTTACGTCGAACGATTTTATTATGCTTCCTAAACGAGGATTGGATCTCACCTTGAATGAAATCTTTAGACACCCATTTATTACCGTAAATAGGGGAGAAGAGTATCATAAGGATGTTTTATGTAAGGTTATTAATATAATTCCCACATCCTCAAAAGCTAACTTTTCCATAGCCACTCTTTTTATGGATGTACGGGCAAAAAGAATTATAAAATCTGAGATAAGTACTAAAACAGAAGGAGTTTTTACTATCTATATGGACTATCAACATTATATGGATGCTCTTCCGGCAACTGTAGAGGTGCAATTTGCTGTTAGTGGCGTAAAAATACCTTTACGTTTCCTGGGCAAGGAAACGGAAGTTGATAGGAAAGCCATTAAGAAAGAAGGATCCAAAACGGGTAAGATCTTTTTAACACTTTCAGAGGTCCAAATTGTGAAATAATATTTTTATTAGTTGCTCTCGTTTATTTTAATAACGCAATAATTTGATTAGCCAATTCCAAGCCAATACGGTCTTGTGCTTCTGCCGTGGCAGCTCCAATATGGGGAGTTAGCGAAATCTTTGAATGCATTAGAATCTTTATTTCAGGAGTAGGTTCAGATTCAAAAGTGTCGAGGCCAGCAAAAGCTATCTTTCCACTCTCTAAAGCTTCAATAAGAGCAATTTCATCTATAACACCACCTCTGGCTGCATTCACTATACCAACGCCGTCTTTCATTATATCAAATTCCCTTTTGCCAATTACATATTCCTTTTGCGCAGGCACATGCACTGTAATAAAATTTGAATCTCTCAGCACCTCTTCCTTGGGTCTATTATCAAAATCGAAGCTAACCGATTGCCCATCAAAAAAAGGCACTTTAATAGTTGCCGAATCCAAGAAAGGGTCATGAAATATAACATTCATACCTATCACAATTGCGATTTTTGCAGTAGCTTGCCCTATTCTGCCAAATCCAATTACTCCCAGGGTTTTACCACGTAGCTCAACACCTTTAGCATAAGATTTTTTTAATTTATTAAAATTGCTGTCTCCTTCAAGAGGCATATTTCTATTGGCATCATATAGAAATCGGACCCCACCAAACAAATGAGCAAAAACCAATTCGGCTACAGATTCAGATGAAGCGGCCGGTGTATTAATGACATGTAAGCCTTTTTCCTTGGCATATGCTACGTCAATGTTGTCCATCCCTACACCACCTCTGCCAATAAGCTTCAAAGAAGGGCAATTATCTATGATATCCTTGCGAACCTGAGTGGCGCTTCTAACCAGAATACCTACAATATTATTTGAATTGATATAGTTAATCAGCTGCTCCTGAGCAACCGTGCTTGTAATTACTTCAAATCCAGCTTCTTCTAATGCTGAAATTCCATTTTGTGATATTCCGTCGTTAGCAAGTATTTTCATTCTCTGATGTTCTTAGTAGTAAATTTTTGAAATTGTTTGATATTATAATCCGGCAACTAACCTCTCCTTTCCAGATCACTCATTACATCAACCAGTACTCCCACGCTTTCCAGGGGAAGA
>NZ_JBATGR010000423.1:0-1666 GCF_049665975.1 Eudoraea sp. | reverse complement strand
CCATTAAACGTTCTAAGCTCTTTAAGTAAACCGGGGAGGTCTTTCCAAAGACGCCAGGAAATATAATTAGGTATAAACCAGTTTATTGTAAACTTTCGTATTTTAGTGCGACTAACGACCAGGCGTTAGCAATTAAATATAAAACTAACTTGAATGTCTAAAACTTATTACGATCCTGCAGATCTTAGAAAATTTAGCAGTATTACAGAATGGAGTGAAGAATTAGGAACAAAATTTTTTGATTATTACGGTAAAGTATTTGAAGAAGGGGCTCTAACTGCTCGTGAAAAATCGTTAATTGCACTAGCTGTATCACATGTTGTAAAATGTCCTTATTGCATTGATGCATACACAAAAGATGGTTTACAACGTGGTATGACCAAGGAAGAAATGATGGAAGCAGTTCATGTTGGCGCGGCTATTGAAAGCGGAGCAACTCTTGTTCATGGTGTTCAGATGATGAACAAATACAATAAATTATCAATGTAATTATAATAAATGATAACAAAGTCCCTAAAGAAAAGAGAAAGTGAATTAGCAAATGTTAAAAGGCAATTAGAAATTTTATCTAACGGAATTTTTAAAAGCGGTGAACTACCAACTTTCAAAGATAAAATATCTGAGATTGATCAATTCCCGCTAAAGCCAAGGCAACTTGAGATACTCCAAATTAATCTTGGGTATATGTGCAATCAGGTTTGCGAACATTGTCACGTAGATGCTGGTCCGGATCGAAAAGAAATCATGACTAAAGAAATCATGGAACAGTGCTTAAAAGTAATAAAATCTACTGCAGCACATACTTTGGATTTGACTGGTGGTGCACCTGAGATGAATCCAAATTTTAGGTGGTTTGTTGAGGAAGCCTTTAAGGTTGGTATTAAGGATATAATCGTACGGTCTAATCTGACCATTATTAGGTCGAACAAAAAATATTTTGATTTACCTGAATTCTTTAAGAAAAATAATATCCATATTGTTTCGTCGATGCCACATTGGACTCGCGGGAAAACTGATAAGCAGAGGGGTGAAGGAGTTTTCAATAAATCAATTAAAGCGCTGCAGGAACTTAATGCGGTTGGATATGGTTTGCCCGGAAGTAATTTGAGATTGGATTTAGTTTACAATCCGTCAGGAGCTTTTTTACCTGGAGACCAATCATCCATGGAAATAGATTTCAAAAAAGCACTTCTTGATGATTTTAATATACAATTCCATGATTTGTTTGCGATTACAAATTTGCCAATAAGCCGTTTTTTGGATTATTTAATTGCATCTGAAAATTATGAAGATTATATGTATGCCTTAGTTGATGCATACAATCCTGAAGCGGTGAAAAACGTAATGTGTACAAATACAATTTCCATAAGCTGGGAAGGATGGCTTTATGATTGTGATTTTAATCAAATGCTTGACTTAAAAGTAGAAGGTAAAGTAAAGCATATAAAAGAATATAATGAGGACCTACTTCAAAATAGAAACATTAGAGTATTTCAACATTGTTATGGCTGTACTGCTGGATCAGGCAGTAGTTGTCAGGGGTCAGTTATATAAAAAACATTACCATAGTCTTTAAGAGAAGTCCGGAATTAAGATAAATTAAAACTATAGCCAAAGCGAATAATATCAAACTTCAGGAATATGTTGAAATTATGAGGTTCAGGCC
>NZ_JBATGR010000422.1:0-3625 GCF_049665975.1 Eudoraea sp. | reverse complement strand
CTTATTCTCGGTGAAGGCAGAGGATTTGAAATAGCCCAGGGTCGTTTGGGTCCGGGAAGAATACACCATTGCATGCGCTTAATTGGGATGGCACAACGTTCTCTTGAGTTAATGTCCCAAAGGGCCTCTGAACGTAGTCCTTTTGGCAGAACTTTAGATACTTATAGCAGTATTCGTCAGGAAATTGCACATTCTCGTTGTGAAATAGAGCAAACACGTTTGCTGGTTCTTTCAGCAGCAGATAAAATGGACAAAGTTGGAAATAAGGAGGCAAAAGACCTGATCGCCATGATTAAGATAATAGCGCCAAATATGGCCTTAAAGGTGATTGATAGGGCCATTCAGATAATGGGGGGCAAGGGCGTTTGTGGAGATACCCCATTAGCACACTTTTATGCCTCTGCCAGAACCTTGAGGCTGGCTGATGGTCCGGATGAGGTTCATTTAAGTCAATTGGGGAAAAACACAATAAAAAAATACGCACAAATCTGAAAATGCCGGAAAGGGAACTAACGAAAACTGTTCGAAAAGGAGAAGAGCTTCATGTGCGGAACTTGAAAAAGTTCCTGTTGCATTATGATTTGATCAATGATGAAAAAAGTGAATTGATCATCAGGCAGTTTTATAATGGATATTCCAATCTTACTTATCTGTTAAAAATAGAGGACAAGGAATATGTACTTCGTCGTCCGCCCTTTGCGGCACCTAAACGGGGTCATAATATGGGCAGGGAATTTAAGGTGCTAAACAATCTTCATAAAGTATTCGACAAAACCCCGGAACCTTATGCGTTTTCAGAAGATGTGGAGATATTAGGAGCCCCGTTTTATATAATGAATAAAGTAGACGGAATAATTTTAACCGCCAATGAGGCCAGAGATCGTGAGGTTACTCCTAATGAATTTAAAACCATAGCGGATACATGGTTGGATACCTATGTGGAACTGCATGATGTAGACTATAAGGCTGCCGGACTTGAATCATTGGGAAATCCGGAAGGCTACGTTGAGCGACAAGTTAAAAACTGGGGCAGGCAGTACCTTGCTGCGGCAACAGAAGAAATTCCCTCCGCCAATAAGGTCATGTCATGGATGGAAAAGAATCAACCTAAAAACTATCATTACAGCCTTATCCATAATGACTATAAGTACGATAACGTCGTGTTTGTTGATGATCAATGGAAAAAAATCGCCGCCATACTCGATTGGGAAATGTGTACTTTAGGTGATCCTTTGATGGATTTGGGCACTTCTCTTGGGTATTGGACCACAGCTTCAGATGCTGATTTTTTAAAACAGGGGCTTCCATCTCCAACAACCATGGCAGGCAATCCTACGCGAACAGAAATCGTGCAGCAATATGCACTCAAAAGTGGCATGGAGATAAATAATCTTACCTTTTATTTTGCATATGGACTTTTTAAAATTGCGGTAATTGCCCAACAGATATATTATAGATTTAAGCATGGACATACAACAGACCCTCGTTTTGCGAACCTGAATAAAGTTTCTGCCTTATGTTGTAATACAGCATGGAACGCCATTCAGAAGGATAGTATTGACTGACAACATTTGTCATTTAAAATTAATAAGTATGCCATAAAAGATCACGGGCGTTTGATTAAATAAAAGCGATATGCAATTGGAAAATAAAGTTGTGATCATTACAGGGGCAGGAAGTGGAATAGGAGCCGCATCCGCTGCTTTGTTGGCTAAACACAAGGCATTGGTCATCGTATCTGATGTTAATTCTGAAAAGGCCCAAAATGTTGCTGATCAAATTAAAATATCTGGAGGCGAAGCATTTGCATTCAAGGCAGATGTATCTAAGTTTGAAGAAGTAGAATTATTAATAAGCCAAACAATTAAGGATCATGGTAAGTTAGACGTCATGATAAATAGTGCAGGTATAGGTGGTGAAAATCAAAGAAAGACAGCGGAACATACACTTGAAGATTGGGATAATGTTATTGCTGTGAATCAGACGGGTGTATTTTATTGCATGAAAGTGGCTTTGCAGCAAATGATGAAGCAAGGCCATGGAAATATTATAAATATCGCTTCCCTTGCTGGCTTAAAACCCTCAGGATACAACCTTTCCTATAGTGCCAGTAAATTTGCGGTTGTAGGTATGACCAAATCGGCGGCGCTGGAATATGGGCGTGGGAATATTAGAATAAATGCAGTATGTCCGGGATACACCAATTCCGCACTTTTAGACAAATTACTTGCAAGCAGGCCTGATATGGGAGAAACGCTTAAAAAACTCATTCCTATGGACAGATTTGGCGAGGCCGATGAAATTGCTGAAGCTGTAGCATGGCTCGCGTCAGATAATTCGAAATATATTACTGGTCAAACCATAACACTGGACGGTGGAACATCTTTATTATAAAACAATTTAAAAAACCAATGCTGAACAAAATAAAAATTTTACCCGGATGAATACATTAAATATTATTAAGAAAGAGGGTTATACCATTGTTCAGATGAACCGTGGTAAGGTAAATGCCATTAATTATGATATGGTTCAGGAGCTTAGGCAAGTGTTCCGGGATATTGAAAATGACAATGCAGTGAAAGGAGCAATACTTACAGGGCAGCCACATTATTTCTCGGCAGGATTGGATTTAATAGAATTATTTCATTATGACAAAAAGCAGATCCATGATTTTTTTAATGTTTTTGGCGCGCTTTTCATAGAACTAATGCAGATCACCAAACCTGTTATATCGGCAATTACCGGTCATTCCCCGGCGGGGGGCTGCGTTCTTGCAGTGGCAACTGATAACCGATTTATGGCAGATGGAGAACAATATATTATTGGACTGAATGAGGTTGCTGTAAATATTCAAATTTCTCAGAACCTTGTAGAAACGTATGCTTTTTGGATAGGTCAGGGTTTGGCTAGCAGATATATTATGGAAGGGAAGCTGCTTAATGGAAAAGAAGCCTTGTCTTCCGGATTAGTGGACGAATTGGTTCCTTTAGAGCAGGTATTGCCAAAAGCCGAAGCCAGGATGCAGCAGTATTTACAAGCAGATCAGGAAATACTTCTTAACACAAAAAATAAACTTCGCAAAAATTTACTCAGCAAACTTGATTTGAATGCCGAAAATTCGCTGAAAGAAGCTGCAACCCTATGGTGGAAACCTGAAATTCGAACCAAAATGGAAGCATACGTAAAGAGTTTCTCAAATAAAAAGAAAGGATAAAACAGAAATGAAAAATATGAATAAACAATTGAAATTTGTAAAGAGACCGATAGGAGAGGCAGATGCTTCAACCTGGTCATTAGAGACTAATCCTATTCCTGAATTGGGGGAAGGAGAAATTCTGGTGAAACAACATTATGTTTCCCTAGACCCGGCTATGCGGGGTTGGATGAATGATTCCAAATCTTATATAGAGCCAATGGCTATTGGTTCGGTTATGCGCGCGGGCGCTGTTGGTGAGGTCGTGGCAGTTAATAAAAATCCAAACTTTAAAGTAGGGGATTATGTAGCCGGATTTGGGGGTGTACAACAATATGCAATTTCAGATGGTAAGGATTTACGTATTATCGACCCTAAACTAGCGCCTCTTCCAACTTATTTAAGCACTCTTGGCATGACAGGGATGACAGC
>NZ_JBATGR010000421.1:0-1783 GCF_049665975.1 Eudoraea sp. | reverse complement strand
CCGGCCATGGTCTCTATAATACAGGAAAAATCCTTATCGTTCAAATCCACAACTTTTCCATGCAAGCCACTTTTAGTGACTATTTTATCACCTTTCTTTAATGCTTGCGAAAATTTCTTTTCATCTTTTTGACGTTTCATCTGCGGACGTATCATAAAAAAATATGCAACGGCGAAGATGAGTATCATTGGTAGAAATTGTCCTATATCACCCATAATATTTTGTTGAGTTTTGTACTACTTATTTAACAGGACCTACTGCTGCTGAAGGTGCTCCATCTTTGGGGTTAACAAATGCTTTAATTCTTAGAACTTCTTTTCCTTTTTCCGTATTCGCAGTTACGGTAATGGTCTTAGTAACCTGATTTTGGCCAGAACCATTAAACTTAACAAGAAGTTCAGCTGTTTCACCCGGTGCAATTGGATCTTTAGGTGGATTAGGAACTGTACACCCGCAACTACTGGTTGCATTTGTAATAATTAAGGGCGCATTACCTGTGTTTGTAAAATTAAAGATAGTCTCCTGTGGAGTACCTTGGGTGATGGTTCCGAAATCGTGTTCCGTTTTTTCAAAATTCATTACAGGCAGATTTTTGGCCTGTACGTCTCTTTCTGCTGCCACTTCAACATTTTCAGTATTTACTTTACTCGAAGCATTCTCCTTGCAAGAGCCAAGCACTAATACTGCGGTTAAACCGAGGGCAATAAATAATCTTTTCATTTTAATTCAAGTTTAAGATTTGCATGCAAAATTAAGAAATATTTGTTTATAATAAGCCTCTACCTGTTTTTTTCAATTTTCCATTAATCCTATATTCTTTTACCAATTTATCCAATATGCCATTAATAAAGATACTGCTCTTAGGTGTAGAATACTCTTTAGCAATTTCTAAATACTCATTAATGGTGACTCGCTCGGGTATGGAAGAAAAACCGGTTAGCTCGCAAATGGCCATCTTTAAAAGTATCGCATCTATATCGGCTATTCTATCCTTATCCCAGTTAGGTGTCTTTATTTGAATTTCTTCTTCGAATTTTTTATTGTTTAAGAGCGTTTTTGTTAATAATTGATCAGCAAAGACCATATCATCTGTGTCTTTTAAAAGCTTCGGTAAAAAAAAGGATTGACTATATTCTTCATTTACCTTCCTCAATTGTTTGAGTACAAAAGTATTTACCAGGGGGATGTCGTCTACCCATGTTAATTTATCATCCTCAAAATATTCGTAAATCCTTTCATTTGGAGCTATAACCTCCTTAAAAAGACTTGCAATAAGATTTTTGTCCTCTTCATAGCTATGCGCACCATTAAGCATATATTGCTCAAAGAGTTCACTCTTTTTTATTTCATTAAACACTATTTTTACATAATCCTGGTGCAGATCCCAATTATTCAATTTCTTTTTATCCAATTCATTTTGCAACAGGGAATTAGTAACCATTTGCTTAAGTACTGCATTATTTAGAAACTTTTCCTTGTTCGGATATTTTTCGCCATTTTCATTCAAATATTTCTTAGACGATAACCTGATGAAATTTTCCTCCATTTTATGGAGTTCCATTAAAAGACTCAAAACAAGTAGATAGAGGGTATAAGTATTTTCAATGCTTACTCGGAGAAATTTTTTCTGTTTTTCTAATGATTCATCATGAGATAAGGTTAAGGCATAAATGCATTGCATCACTTTTACCCTGATTTGCCTTCGTGTAAGCATTTTAAAGAACCTTGTGTTAAATTAGAAATACAAAACGCCGCAAAAATACTAATCTATTTTAAATCCAAA
>NZ_JBATGR010000420.1:0-2812 GCF_049665975.1 Eudoraea sp. | reverse complement strand
TGTTGCCGAAGGTGATAAGGCTGGTGTGTCTATACTTACCGGAAGTTTGTTAGGAAATGGTTCTAAAACAATTTCCAAGGATGACTTTATTGAAGAAGTAGATTTTCTAGGTGCACGAATAAACTTTAGATTTCAAAGTGCCTCTGCCTCATCTTTATCCAAATATTTTCCAAGAATTTTGGAACTTATGGCAGATGCTGCAATTAATCCCAACTTTACCCTGGAAGAATTTGACAAAGAAAAGGCCAAGCTTATAACGGGACTTAAAACGGAGGAAAAGGACGTATCTGCAATTGCGAATAGAGTTCAAAATGCTTTGGCTTATGGACTAAACCACCCTTATGGTGAGTTTGCGACAGAAGAGACCGTGAATAATGTTACACTCGCAGATGTTCAAAGGTTTTATAGTGAATTATTTGTGCCCGCCAACGCTTATCTGGTAGTGATCGGAGATGTAAAATTTAATGAGGTTAAAGAATTAGTGACTAAATATTTTGACGATTGGGTAAAAGCATCGCCTCCGGCATTAGGATACTCCGATCCACTGGAAGTGCAGTATACTCAGATCAACTTTGTGGATGTTCCCAATGCAGTACAATCAGAAGTAAGCGTTGTAAATCTTGTAAACCTTGAAATGAAAGATGAGGATTATCTACCAGCAAAGATTACAAACTTTATTTTAGGTGGAGCATCTGTTAGTCGATTAGAACAGAATTTAAGAGAAGATAAGGCGTTCACTTATTATTCAAGATCAAGACTTGGTGATAATAAATATGGGGCTTCTACATTTAAGGCATTTACTCCCGTAAGAAATATAGTTACTGACAGTGCAATTGTGGAGTTATTGGGTGAAATAGATAAAATTATCACAGATCCAATCTCTGAAGAGGAATTGAAAATTGCAAAATCTGTATATGTGGGAAGTTTTGTATTGGCTTTAGAACAACCTTCTACAATAGCCAGATATGCTCTAAATATTGAAACAGAAGGCTTACCCAAAGATTTTTATAAGACGTATTTAGAACGTATAAATGCAATTACAGTTGAAGATGTTCAGAAAGCTGCTAAAAAATACTTCCATATAAATAATGCAAGGATAGTGGTAGCCGGCAAAGGAAGTGAGGTTTTGGAAAGTCTGGAAAAAATTCCTTTTAATGGCAGAATGCTTCCTGTAAACTATTATGATAAGTATGCAAAAGGAGTAGAAAAACCAAGTTATGATATTGCCTTACCCGAAGGGGTTAATGTCCAGAGTGTAATAGACGCCTATTTTGAAGCAATCGGAGGAAAAGCGGAGGTGAAGAAGATTCAATCCTTAAAACTGGTTTACGAAGGTTCTGCAATGGGATCAATTATTAAAACCGAGGAAAAAAGGGCTGCTGATAAGTATGTGCAAACTACCTACATGAATGATGCCCCAATGATGGGTGTTATTGCCAAAGGAGATGAATTATTTATGAAACAAGGTGGCAACAAAGTTCCATTACCGCCAGAAATGCAGCAGGATATGAAAGCTGCCATTGGAATTTTTCCTGAACAGGGAATAGCTTTAAGTACTAAAGCAAAACTTACGGGTACAGAAGATGTAGATGGCAAAGCTGCTTACAAAATCGAAGTTCCCGGAGAAACGGTTCAGACTACTTATTTTTATGATGTGGAATCGGGGTTAAAAGTAAAGGAGGCCACAATAATCAACATGAATGGTCAAACTCAAAATCAGGAGGTTAATTATAAAGATTATCAGGAAGTAGATGGAATAAAATTTCCTTCAATTAAAGTAGGTTCTATGGGGCCACAATTAATAGAGACCAAATTATTAGAAGCCGTTATTAATGTAGAATTAACCGCAGAAGATTTTGAATAATTGCTCTTTAGGGTATCCATAAAAGAAAAGAGAACCCGCCAAATGGCGGGTTCTCTTTTTATTAACTGAATTATAATTGAGGTTAAGTGCTAACCAATTTTTCGAATGGATGCCTCGCCTATAACTATACCTGTATCTACTTCTGCATTTCCTTTGTATTCTATTTGAGATTCCCCATAGCATGTTACTTTCAATTTGTCAGAAACATTTACCTTAAATTCACTTTCACCATAGGCGGTAATTTTAGTGGATGAATTGTCCATCTTAAGTGTATTTACCTCACTTTCACCATATGCCTTATATTTTTGATGATTGGCGGAGCCACTTTCAACTTCCAGATAGCTTTCACCATATATGGCAACAGAAAACTTTTGTAATGAGACCTCATTTAAATACACCCTTGATTCTCCATAAATTGTTAATTCTAAGTCGTTTTGCGCTATTGGGCTGCTGCATCTTATAGTCTCCTCTCCCCTAACAGATAGTTTTTCTAATGTTTTATAGGTAATATTAGCTGTAACCATTGTACCCTTGTAAATGTCTTCCCTTCCAGACCATTCTTCTCCTTTTACTTTTTTGCTTTTGGTATACATCTTGGCATCGTCTAAATATATACGCAAGGTACCGTTCACTACCTCAACATTAATTTTCTCCCGTGGAACTTCGGCATTCTCAAGAACCACATTTTCCTGATCCCCTTCCTGTAAATTAACTTCTATATGAGGACTGATAATAACTTTGGTAAAAGGCTCTACGGCAATGGTCGCAGATTGACCAAATAATTGTGGTAATCCTGTAAAAATGAGTGCAACTAACACTCCTGTCTTAATTATTTTTTGCATGATCTGAAATTTTTATTGTTAACACTTATTTTTACCAAAGAGTAGATTTTGACACCAATGTTACACATAAAATAGATTTTATTTTGTCTTTTGTCTGTTAATTAAG
>NZ_JBATGR010000419.1:0-2525 GCF_049665975.1 Eudoraea sp. | reverse complement strand
CCGGGTATTAAAAATACGAGTATGTTAACAGAGACCGTATTTAAACCCTTGAGTATCGGCAAAAAAGCCAATTGGATGGCTTCCCTAAATTTTAAGCACTCTTTTACCTATACCCCTGATGCCGGTAAAGCAACTGCCATTCTTGGCAATTCTGAAAACGCTTATAACCAGGTGTGGCATTTACCTACGGCCGAAAATCCGTTTACCGGACGGGAATGGATTAACACAATTGCAAAAGAAATGAGTGTGAAACCTAAAACGCAGACAGCTACAAAGTTCATTGTAAAATTACTTGGTCTTTTTATTCCTTTGATGCGGGAAATGCCTGAAATGATGTACCAGTACGACAGAGATTATGTGTTTAATTCAGACAAGTTTAACGAGCATTTTGATTTTAAACCAACCCCCTATTTAGAAGGAATAAGGGAAATTATACAATTAGATTACAGTAAATGAAAGGTTTTATAAAAATGATTCTGAATGAGAAAAATTAATTTTTACATTGTAGTATTCCTGCTAACTTTTGTTTGTCAGTCCCAGGAATACCAGAAAACTGTTAAGCCAGATGGTCTGGATTGGCTCCCGGACAGTAGGGATGTTCAGTCGGGTGCAATCCTGGTGCCTGAAAATCATGATAATCCCGATGGCAAACAAATTCAGATTACCTACATAGTTTTAAAAGCCAAAGACAGTATTTCTGCTGCATTTCCGATGATTTTCTTTTCTGGTGGCCCGGGAGGTAATACACTGAATCAGGGTATGGTTGGTTTCTTATTGGAACACCCCATGAGAAATGAGCGCGATATAATTCTTTTTGACCAACGCGGTATCGGATATTCATCTGCCTTGCCAGATATGTCTTTTGATGCCTTTGATATAATGGCCCAAGATGCCGATGAAAAAGAGGAACTTGCCTTAACTGAAAGCATGATTCTTGAGTATAAAAAGAAATGCCAGGAACTAGACATTAGTCCGGAATATTATAATTCCATACAAAATGCGAAAGATGTAGGAATGCTTTTTAAACATTTGGGCTATAAGAAATATAATCTGTTTGGCGGCTCTTATGGTACGCGTATTGCAAGGATTGTCCAGGATATGTTCCCGGAATACATTCATTCTTCTGTACTGGATTCGCCTTCTCCGTTGAGCGGAGATTTTCTTCTTAATCGTTTAGACAGCTATTCACTGGCTTTGGGTAGAATATTCGAGTACTGTGAAAACGATCCCGATTGCAAAAAACAATATCCAAGTCTAAAAGACGATTATTTTAAAGCGATTTCGATATTGAAGGAAAAGCCATTGACAGTCACCATGAATGATTCAATAAATGTAACTATCAATGCCCAGGATGGGATCTATCTTCTGAGAAGGTTGCTCTATCAGAGTAATTCAAGAGAAAAGGCTCCAGAACTCATAAGAGCCTTCATTGAGGGAGGTGGAGAAGTGATTACTGAAGTGCTGGCATTTGAATATGAGTTAACTGGAGGCCTAAATCTCACCATGTTGTTATCAGTAGAAAAATTTGAAAATTTTAATCCGGCCAATACTGCAGCAGTGATTTTGGAGGACTACAAAAAATATCCTTTAATTCCAGTCAAACTAGGCTTTTTTGATGCTTTTTACATCGCCGGGATGAACTGGCATGCCAATAACTTACCCTTGGAAGAACGAAAATTTCATGATTCTGATGTGCCGACATTAATATTTGTAAATAGATTTGATCCTGTTACCCCTCCAAAAAATGGGCATCTTTTTCAAGAAAATTTAAGTAACGGAACACTATTAATTCTAGATGAAGGAGGGCATGGAGGTGGCAATCGGGAATGCAAAGATCAGGTTATGATAGATTTTATGAATAACCCAAATGGGCAACTTAACACCTCTTGTTTAAATATATATTTGGAGTAAAAGTCCCATTTACCTAAAATCTAAGAATCTCACACTTTCATAAACGTTCTTAATGTCATACTTTCTCAAAATGACATCTCCTATTTAAAAAGGACGTTGACTTTAAAAATATCATCCTAAGTTTCAGAAATTCCCGGATCTCAATTAGAATAAAAAATCTTAGTGTAACGTAAGGATATTTTTGTTTTGAGACTATCTTGCAATAAAATTGTTCAAAGCTTGATTTCGATAGATGCCAATACCTCACTACCCGCTCTTCAGGATTTTCTCGAAGCCAAAAACTGGCTTAATACCAATGAAAACATAAATTCTATTTCGAAACCAGGGGAAGGTAATATGAATGTTGTCCTTCGTGTTAAAACAAATCAACGTTCCTTTATTCTAAAACAATCGCGCCCCTATGTACAAAAGTACCAGGAAATTGAAGCCCCTCTTAACAGGATTGAGGTGGAACATAAGTTTTATGAGGCTGTGCAAGGACCTTACATATCGGCCCATATCCCTGCTATTTTAAATTTTGATCAAAAGAACTACCTGATACAAATGGAAGATCTCGGACAATGTCATGATATGACCTCCTGTTACGCAGACCGAAAGATATCTTTTCAAATCCT
>NZ_JBATGR010000418.1:0-1541 GCF_049665975.1 Eudoraea sp. | reverse complement strand
CATCTATGGATCTGGGTTTCAGATCTGTATCGAAACCCGGAAAAGTTGAAGGATTATTTGGATCCTCAAAAAAGTATGCACATCTGGCAAATGTATTGGCGCTGTCCGAATTAAGTATCAAAGGTCTTAGTTGCTGAGAATCACCTACCGGAAATGTAAAGCTTTGTTGTTCTGTGATCGTGGCATAGCCATCAATTTTAGAACCGTCTCCCGAGCCTACATAAAAGGCATCCTGCATAAAATTGTAATAAATATCCACCGAATTACGGGGTGTACTAAAGTCGCCCACCACAAAATTGGTATTGTTTATTACATTCAGGGAAGTGTTGAGTTGCACCCCACTGTCATTCGCAATTTCCGTGTCGAAAAATACGGGTGCAAAAGCCCCGCTAACAGAGATCAGGGAATTGCCATAAAAGCCTGCCAGGCCAAGATTTTCATCGAAAGAGGCATTATTGATAAGGTTGGTATGAAAACCCAGCTGCCCGTCCTGGTGAATACGTATGTTCCCACTGTTGTAAAGGGCGGTTTGGGCTTGTGCAAAAAGCATACCCGTTAAAAAGACTATTGTAATGACTTTTTTCAATTACTTTTCTTTGATTGCATTTTTAATGGCCTCCAATTCCTTTTTAAGCGACTCAAGCTCCTCTAGGATAGCCTGGTTTTTCGTTTCAAGCTGATTGATTTTCTTTTCCTGATTGATAGTGTGCAAAAACAGTTCTTCAATTTTTTCGAGGTTTTGCAGGTTTGATTTACTTAAATTCCAAAACCCATCTTTTTGTACTTCTTTGGCTGATTTTATTCCGGGTAAGTGATGGTTTTTCTTTATGAAGGCCTCAATTTCATCAAGACTGGAAAAATTATAACTCTTTTTTAAATCAGAGTAGTCTAAAAAGTATTTTTGAAAGACATAGTCAGGGTGTAAAAATCCAGAGGTGACCGTTGATATAGAACCTCCTACTAATAGATTTCCTGTAGTTGTAATAGCAGCCCCATCTATATTACCTGTAGTTGTAATATTTTGAGTCCCAAAATCTGGATTTATTTTTATGCCATCGATGGCAGCAGCATTGTTAATATCTTCATTTAATATGGTTCCATTAAGTATTTCTGTTGTAGTCACTGCATCATCATCCAGCGCTGAATTGGTTACTGCGTTTTGCTGTAATTCACCTTGACCTATAGCATTAATCCCAATATCTCCTTGTGAAATAGTATTGGGCACAATCACGCCAGATGCTCCCCCGCTAATTTGGAAATTAGATTCATCAACATCAATGTCAATTTCTTGATTGGGGCCATCTTGCGTTATAATTACTTTATTGGACCCTGCATTAATGCTTCTGAATTCAAGGTCAACTCCTGTTTTTTGAATGAATGTGGCCACACCACCTGTTCCTTGGTTTGAAGCTGTATTAACTTCTCCAGATCCACCACTGGCCAAAGCAGCATCAATTCCTGTCAAATGAGCTTCCACATCTGGAGTGGCTGCCACATAGTTTGTTGGAGTAGCAGCTACAGGGACTTGTACAGCAGTCTGA
>NZ_JBATGR010000417.1:0-1720 GCF_049665975.1 Eudoraea sp. | reverse complement strand
CCAATAGCAGTTAAAACTGTGAGCGATTTATTTAGTAACGACCTAATAAAATAAAAATTGGATGTTTTAGGTCAAAATATGATTTTATGTAAATTATATCAAAAACAAATTTTTTTTCAAGTATTGGTTGTACATGATATTAACTAATAGGACCTTAGATTTGTATTTTTATTTACTTCTAAATAAACAAGAGCCCTTTATTTACATATCAATTTCTCTCTTTAAAACCCAAGAGAAGGGTAAGTTAACTACCAATAAGGTTAAAAATAAACACGGAACATTGCATTAGGGGTTATCCCCAAAGAATTCTGAACAATTGTTTCCACTTCGCCCAAAGTATTTATCCGATAAAAGATGTTAATGTCGTTCTTTTTATCAAACAAATTCCAGACAGATAACCCAAGATTGGCCCTGGTTTTTTGCCCAAGTTTAAAATTATAAATGGCAGAGAGGTCCACGCGCATATAATCTTCCAATCTTTGTTGATTTGTTTGATCATAATTAATGCTATCATCAATAATTGGTGTTGCAGGATTGGGTTGTGTATATGGTTTTCCTGACCGCCAATTTAAGCCTGCAGCAAAGCGAAAATGCTTCAGGGTATAGGTTGTACCTAATGACAAGGCATGAGGGATATCAAAATTACTAGGAAAACTGGTCTCGGATAATTCAGGAAAGGAATATTCATTTTCCAGATAGGAATAACTTAACCAAACATTTGCATCGTTAAATTTCTTACGTACGAGAAAATCCATGCCTAAAGCGGTATAGCTGCCAATGGACTTTATAAATTCGAACTGGTTCTGAAAACCCTGGCTTTGTGATGTAATACCGTCAACTGCCTTATAGAATCCCACAGTATTAATTAACCATCCATTTTGATTATAACTCAAGCCAAGAGAACCCTGTTTACTCTTAATAACCGGGATATCACTATTATCAGATAACTGCCAGCGGCGCTTTTCTATACCTAAAAAATCATTTTGAAAATTGATGATTTGAGAAGTGTTTTGGTGCTTAAACTCTCCTAACAGCTCAAGGTTAAACCAGTTTAAAAAGCGATGATTGAAACTAACGCGGGGTTCCCACAATTGCTTGTTAAATTTATCCAGGTAGTTAAATCGGAGCCCTAAATTAAGTTTAGTTTTCCTATTTGCCGAAATAAAATCGAGTTCGGTGAATATGCCCTGGGTACGAAGCACATTCGCGATAAGCCTTCTAAAAACAGGATCGTCCACATCATCAAGATTGGTTACCTTGGTTTCTACAAAGTGATATCCAATCACCCAATTCAAGCGTTCGCTAACGTGATAGGTGCCACTAATTCTTGCTCCTGTTTCTGAGACCTTGTTTTCCTGAAGAAATCTCTGATCGTTTAAAATATTTGCATTTATTGCCTTGAGTTTATAATCTGATTCATAGATGTTCAACAGGGTACTAAAAGAATTATTCCAGGTCCTTTTATAACGCAATCCCCCTGCAATACTATTTTGATTTAAACTACTTTGCCTGGTTTCAACCTCACTGTTTAATATTTCATTTTCATTAAATACCAGCTCATTGTTGGCATTGATAAAGTTTAATTGTAATTCATCTTTTTCTGAAGGTTTATATAACCAACGCATTGAAGCATCATAAAAATCAGAGCTAATATCCGAATTGTTGATATTGTCTTCTACCTCTGTATCTTGTGATATCCTGTCAAAATACTGAGTATAGG
>NZ_JBATGR010000416.1:0-1805 GCF_049665975.1 Eudoraea sp. | reverse complement strand
CTTCTACAGCTATTTTAATGCCCTTTCATCTATATAAAATGCCACATACCGAGAAGGAAATTGTACTCAGTGATAATAAGTAATTATCAATGGTAATTTTAGGTTTCATATCGAATTTAATTGCACATCAACTTACTTTGTAGGAATCGTATTTAATGGATGGTAATTTTGTAATGTAATACTCCTAAATCATTGCATTATGAAATCTTACATAACAAGCGCTGTAACTATTCTTATCTTTGGGACAACTTCATTTTACGCACAGGAAGAAATTCAATCGACACCACAAGAGGCACTTCAGTTAGATCAACAGGAAGAATTACAGTTGACCGCTAAGGACAGTATGGTGGTGAGTTCCTGGATGGTAGGTTTAGGCTGGAATTTTGTGAATGATTCGGGGGATAGATTAAACAATATTACCAAACTTAATGACAACTTGAATGGTGTTGCTTTTCCTTCCAGAATTAATATAGGCCGTTATTTTAAAAGCGGAATAGGATTGGAAGCAATTGCCACCTACAATAATTATAAAGAGGGCAAGCTCATAGATGGCACAGTTAACCCTGAGGATAAGGACTATTTTGGTTTTGACACAAGGTTTAGTTATGATTTAAACAAAATAGTTGGCCAGACTGGCTGGTTCGATCCCTATCTGGGTGTTGGAGTGGGTTATACCTATGCCAATGACCTGTCAAGAGGCACTTATAATGGAGTTATAGGTTTTAGAACCTGGTTTTCTGATAGATGGGGACTGGATTTCAGTTCATCCGGAAAATGGTCCTTTGGAAATGAAGCTACTAACCACATACAGCACGCTGTAGGTGTTGTATATCAATTTAAGATTGAAAAGGATCTTACCAAAAAAGGTCTCGAAAAATTGGCTTTAATTAAGGCAATGGATGAAGAGGCCAAACGTGTTTCAGATTCAATAAATGCTGCTTTGGAAGCGGAGGCTGCAGCTGCAGCACTTGCAGAAAGGCTAGCCAGAGAGAAAGAAGCAGCCAGGTTAGCTGAATTAGAAAAAGAAGCTAAGGAAAATTCAGAAAAAATGGGAATTCTGAAATTACAAAACAAAATTGATGAATTGGGCTATGTATATTATGACTTTGATTCCTCTTATCTAAACGAGAAGTCAAAAAACACCCTGGACAAAGTATCAGTTTTAATGCAAGATAATCCCTCATATTCTTTCTTGGTTGAAGCTCATGCAGATTCAAGAGGTCCTAAAAAATATAATTTATGGCTATCAGATAAAAGGGCTCAACGTGCAGTAGAATATTTAGAGAGTAGGGGAGTTGCAAGCAACAGGTTAGAGGCAATTGGTCATGGTGAAGAACAACCTGTCAATGATTGCGTTGACGGTGTATATTGCCCAGAAGAGCAGCATAGGCTGAATAGGCGATCATCAGTTACTATTACTATTTTGACAAATCAATATACCACAGACTCTGGGAACAGGAAATAGAATATTTGAAGTCATCGAGATTTCTTAGCTAAGGGTGAAACTTAAGAGAAAAATCATAAAAGAGTAATAACTACTAATCTTGAAAAAGGAACTTACTGGTTAGGTTCCTTTTTTTTCATTACTAGATGTTGCGCCAATTGAACTTTTTTAATTTTTTAGCTCTTCGTTTGTAAAAGAACTTATCGTATTGAAATAATTTACCAATGATATTTTTGTTCCTAAAAAATTGTTTGAAAGTAAATTTAATTGCCAAAATATAGGCCGAAAAGTTAGATTTCATTTTTAGGAGAACCTCGGAACATCTCCATAGTTGTCTCCTGACTGGCCGAAATACCTTCTC
>NZ_JBATGR010000415.1:0-2639 GCF_049665975.1 Eudoraea sp. | reverse complement strand
GATGAATATACCAAAGAGCTGGAAGCATTTGGAAGAGTTCCAAGAGAAAGCATGATCGTTGTATGTGAATATTTTGAAAAGGTTTTTGAAAGATAGACAACGACGTCTTTCTTCTTAAAAGCTTATTTATCTTGAAGTATCCTCTTTTTAAATCAACACCGTCATGCATATTTTAGTATCCAGTAAGAAAATATTTAGGTTTTCCCCAACTCTAATAGGTCTATTTCTTTTCCTGGCTACAAACGCCCAAGACCTAAAATGGGAGAACCCTGAATGGGAGAATCCTGAAATATTTCAAATTAATCGAGAAGCACCAACTGCTTCTTTTTACCGGTATGAAACCGTAAAGAATGCACTGGAAAATGAAAGTTGGGAGAACTCTCCTTTCTATCAATCTTTAAATGGAGATTGGGATTTCAACTATGTTGAAAGTGTCCCTGAAAGACCTATAGACTTTTTCAATTCAGAGTTTGATACATCCGCCTGGGATAAAATCTCTGTCCCTTCTAACTGGGAACTAGAAGGACACGGTATTCCTATATATACCAATATAGTTTATCCGTTCCCTAAAAACCCTCCTTTTATACCCCATGATGAAAATCCTGTAGGAAGCTACAAACGTATTTTTGAAATTCCCGAAAATTGGAACGGGAAAAACATATATCTGCACTTTGAAGGTGTAAGTGGTGCTACATACGTTTGGATAAATGGAAAAAAGGTCGGTTATAGTGAAGGTAGTAAAACCCCTGCTGAATTTAACATTACACAATACCTTCAAAATGGGAAAAATTCGCTGGCTGTCCAGGTATTGCGCTGGTCTGACGCCAGCTATATGGAAGATCAGGATTTTTGGCGGCTCAGTGGTATAGACCGTAATGTTTACCTATATGCCACTAATAAAACAACCATTAAAGACTACAGGGTCATTGCGGATTTAGAAAATAACTATACCGATGGCAAGCTCAACCTTAATTTAAAAATCAATACTTCTGACAAAAAAGCCAAAGGATATCAAATACAGGTAAAGTTATTGGATACTAATACCGAAATCTATACAGAAACCAAAAAAATTGACCTTACAGAAGGGAACAATACACTAAACTTTGAAAAGAAGATATCTTATATAAAATCATGGTCTGCTGAAAAGCCCTACCTCTATACCTTATTATTTGTGGTCAAAAATAAAAAAGGAAGGGTTACGGAAGCTATAAGTTCAAAAATAGGTTTCAGAAAAGTAGAAATCAAAAACAACCAATTTTTAGTCAACGGGCAACCTGTAGTTATCAAAGGGGTAAACTTACACGATCATGATGAAGAAACGGGACACGTTATTAGCAAAGAGCTTACATTAAAAGACATGGAAGTGATGAAACGTAGTAATATAAACGCTATTCGTTGCAGTCATTATCCCAAGAACCCATTCTTTTATAGGATGGCAGATAAATATGGCTTTTATATTGTAGATGAAGTCAATATAGAAATCCATGGAATGGGTACTACCAATCAAGGGCTTGATAAAAACGAAGAGGCTAAAAAAATTCACCCGGGCTATAGACCGGAATGGAAAGCCATGCACCTGGACCGTACTATTCGAATGTTCGAACGTGATAAAAACTATACTTCCATTGTTACCTGGTCTTTGGGAAATGAGGCAGGAAACGGTCAAAACCTAGAGGCCACCTACGCTTGGTTAAAAGCGCATGACTCCACAAGGCCAGTACAATATGAAGGTGCAACAAAGTACGCGAATTCTGATATACAGGCCCCTATGTACGCCACGATAGAAACAAGCTTAGCCTATGCGGAAAACAATCCAAAACGTCCCTTTATACAATGTGAATATGCTCATGCTATGGGGAATAGCGTTGGCAACTTACAAGATTATTGGGATGCTATAGAAAAATATGATGTATTACAAGGCGGATTTATTTGGGATTGGGTAGATCAAGGCCTTAAAACCAAAAATGAGGATGGAGATGAATTTTACGCTTTTGGTGGGGATCTTGGTGGGCAAGATCTTCAAAACGATAATAACTTTTGCCTAAACGGAATCGTAAATCCTGATCGGTCTGCACATCCTTCCTTATATGAAGTGAAAAAAGTATACCAATACGTAAAATTTGATTCAGAAAATCCAAAAACGGGCAAAATTACCCTGACCAATAAATATGATTTTACAAATCTCTCCGAATACAATTTTTCTTGGAGGTTGATGGAAAATGGAATTCAGATAGCGAAGGGGAACATACCTGAGGTAGAAGTAGCTCCCTATGCCTCAAAAGAATTACAACTAGAATTACCTGAACTTAAAAACAAAAACGCAGAATATTTTTTAAACATTTTTGCAACCACCAAAACAGCTTCTGCTTTAATCCCTGATCATTTTTTAATAGCCTATGAACAATTTCAATTAACCGAATACAAACCCGCTATTTTTGAGAATTCTATAGAAGGAATCTCTGTAAGAAAAGAAAATAACACCATCAAAGTCCTGGGAAATGGATTTGAAATTGGGTTCAACAGCAATGATGGCAAACTTGTTACATTAGATTATGGTCAAGGGAACATCATTATAAAAGGACAGCGCGTAAATTTCTGGCGTGCACCGACCGACAATGATTTTGGCTACAATATGCCCT
>NZ_JBATGR010000414.1:0-1754 GCF_049665975.1 Eudoraea sp. | reverse complement strand
GAATAGATTTCCGGAGATAAATAGAGTTATTGGGAGAACACTGGAATTATTGTAAATTCATACAATCTAAATTTAAATACAAAATGAAATACTCACGGATCATTTATCTTTTCATTCTTGCTTTGGTAATGGCCTGCAACACAAGTACGAAAAAGAAAAAAGAAGAAAAAACGCTTGCAGTAAGTAAACTTCCCAAGGTGGTCACCGCAGATATAGAGAAGGGCATTAAGGCCAATATTGCAAAAAAGGTAGAAGAAGGAGGTGGGTATTTTAATATAAGTTCCGATGACAAAGAGCTTCGCCTGAAATTGGTTCGTGTCCATACGGAATACCTTTCAAATTTAGGCCCTCAACGTCATTTTGCTTGTGTAGATTTAGCCGATATAAGTGGCGATGTATACGATGTGGATTTCTTCTTAGATGGAGATCCCGGTAGTATGAACGTTACCGAAACTACTCTGCACAAGCTTAACGGTAAGCCCTTTTACACCTGGAAACAACGCAAGGATAAGACCTGGTACAGAATGCCTGTCCAAAACGCATCAAATGATTTGTTAGGGGTCATTGAAGGAGAAGACAGCTTTGAATTTCATTATGAGATTACCTTACCGGATATTACGGATCCTGCAAAAATGTGGATTCCTGTTCCACAGACTGATCACTTTCAGACGGTTGAATTAACTAGTATTGAAGCTCCTGTGAAACATCAAATACTCCAGGAAAAAAATTATGGGAATACCGTATTCTATTTCGAATTATTTCCAGAACATAGTGGGGAAAAAATAGCAATTGTTTACCATGTGAAGAGGCAAGAGAAAAAGCCCTATGAGGATGATTCGTCGCTTACAAAATATCTGAATCCCAGTTTACTGATGCCCGTAGGCGACCGGTTTCAGGTTCTGGCAGATTCCATTATTGGACTAAAAAACAGCGAAGGTGCAATAATGCATGCAAGGGCTTTGTATGATTATGTTATCGACAATATGCGTTACATAAAGGCAGGCAAATATGGTACGGGTGATGCAGTTTACGCATGCGATGCCTTAACCGGTAATTGCACCGAGTTTCATTCGCTCTTCATTTCCCTGGCCAGATCTGCAGGAATACCATCCCGGTTTGCTGTAGGGGCTTCAATCCCATCTGATCGGGATGAAGGTGGCATCGACGGCTATCACTGCTGGGCAGAATTTTATGCTGAGGGAAAATGGTGGCCAGTAGATATCAGTGAAGCCAATAAATACACGGCTCTCGCTACTTATTACTTTGGTCGGCATCCGGCAAATCGTATCGAATTCAGTAGAGGACGGGATCTACTTGTAGAACCCGGACCATATTTTGGACCCATAAACTTTCTTGCATATCCTGTAATGGAAATAGGCAAAACCCCAGCATTTCCGAAGACATTTTTTTCATTTCGCCGGAAAGCTGAGCAAGAAATCTCAGAAAATCAGTTAAGCCTACCCTGATACGGAATCCTTAGGATGTTCTTCGCCTTCAGGATGATCACCCTCTTCTTTCGCAGGATGTTCTTCGCCCTCTTTAGCAGCCGGATGTTCATCTTTGGCAGCCCCTTCTTCTGTAGGATGCTCTTCACCTTCAGGATGTTCAGCCTGCTCTTCGGTGTTTTCTTTCTTCTTTTGGTCCCTGCAAGAGCTTAACGTACCGGCTGCAACGAAGCCAAATAATAACATTACCAGAGTAAAGAATTTAAGTTTTTTTAAGCTGCTCATAATATCAATTGTTTTATTAATTAA
>NZ_JBATGR010000413.1:0-2865 GCF_049665975.1 Eudoraea sp. | reverse complement strand
TTTGGCAGCGCAATAACCAGATCTGTATGGAGACCCAAATTTGCCCATTAAACTGGTCACAGTAACAAAATGCCCGCTCCCATTTGAGATAAAATGAGGCAAGACTTCTTTGCTTAGGGCAACAGTTCCCAAATAATTTACATTTATCAATTTTTCATAAACTTCCAAACCCGTCTCCATGATTAAAGAGCGTTGACTTATTCCTGCATTGTTAATTAGGATGTCAATTCTCCCATATATAGCTATTGCAATTTTTACACTATTACCCACTGTGCTGAAACCGGCAAGATCCAAAGGCAAAACTGCCACATTCTCCGGATATTTGCATTTCTCTTTTACCAAAATCAGCTGCTTTTCATTGCGTGCCGATATAATAAGCTTATAGCCTTTATGACTTAATTCATAGGCCAGAGCTTCTCCAATTCCGGAGGAAGCCCCGGTTAACCATATTATTTTATTTGTATTTCCCTTCATTCTCTAATTTTTAGTTTGAAAATATAGTTAAATTTAGCACCAATTCATATGGACGCTTTTTATAAGAAATACGATTTAAACTTTAAAAGACCAAGTGGTACGTCTAGGGGCATACTAAAGCAAAAAGAAACCTGGTTTTTAGTTCTTAAGGATAAAGGAAAATCTGGCATTGGAGAATGCGGATTGTTCAGAGGCCTCAGTATTGATGATGTAACTGAATATGAGGGCAAACTTTCCTGGACCTGCTCAAATATTCATTTGGGTAAAGAGAGACTTTTAGAAGATTTAAAGGATTACCCAAGCATTAGATTTGGCGTGGAACAGGCATTCACTTCCCTGGCATCTGAAAACCCCTTCGTGCTTTTCCCTTCCGCATTTACCAAATCTAAGGCAGCCATTTCTATTAATGGTCTAATTTGGATGGGGAATATAGAATATATGGAGGAACAAATAACTCAAAAAATAGAGGCGGGTTTCAATTGTATTAAAATTAAAATAGGGGCAATTGATTTTAATACGGAATTATCGTTATTGGCTTCCATGAGAAAAAAGTATAGAAAAAAAGAAATAGAACTTCGGGTAGATGCCAATGGGGCATTTAAAAAGGATGAAGCCCTGGATAAACTCATTAAATTAGCAGCCTGTGATATACATTCTATTGAACAGCCTATTAAACAAGGATTTCCTGTGGAAATGAAGTATCTATGTGAAAACTCACCACTGCCAATAGCTCTTGATGAAGAGTTAATTGGTCATCATACCGTAACGGAAAAGGAAACTTTGCTACAAACCATTATGCCACAGTATATAATTTTAAAACCAAGCCTTTTAGGTGGGTTCAGGGCTTGCAGGGAATGGATTGATATAGCTTCAAAATTGGGTATAGGCTGGTGGATAACCAGTGCATTGGAAAGTAATATAGGTCTTAATGCCATTGCACAGTGGACGTTTACGCTTAATAATGAAATGGCCCAGGGATTAGGTACCGGTTCATTATTTACCAATAATTTTATCAGTCCACTTGAAATACAAAAGGGAAAATTACACTACAATAACAGGTTAAACTGGGAAGAGAATTTAATAAACAAATTATGTATATAGAACAAGCTTATAAAGGATTGCATGAACTTTGGAGGTATGCCGTAGGAGTAATAATAGTCTTTATTGGTTGGCAATTTATTGGGGCAGGCCCACTGGTTTTAGTTCTTTTAGCAAAAGCAATGGAGACTGGTAATTACCCGACAGACATGGCCAGTATTTCTAATTTATTGGGCTCAAACTTATTTTTCTTTCTTCTCCTGTTGACATTCGTAATAGCATTTCTGACTCTTTATTTAACGGTAAAGTTTTTACATCAACAAAGCTTTATAACCTTGAGTACATCACGAAAAAAAATAGATTGGAAAAGGGTGGCATTTGTATTTACCCTTTGGGCTATTATTTCTGTGGTCTTCATAGGGTTGGATATCTTTTTATCTCCAGAAGACTATGTTTACAACTTTCAACCAGGGCCATTTTTGGTATTATTGTTAATCGCAGTAGTCCTGATCCCTATTCAGACCAGTTTTGAAGAATACTTTTTACGTGGTTATTTAATGCAAGGATTGGGTATAGCTGCAAAAAACAGATGGGTTCCACTACTTGGCACCTCCCTAATTTTTGGAATGTTACATATATTAAATCCGGAAGTTGCTAAAATCGGATACGGGGTAATGGTTTTTTATATAGGAACCGGACTTTTTTTAGGTGTTCTTACCCTAATGGATGAAGGTTTGGAATTGGCCCTGGGTTTTCATGCCGCAAATAATTTAACGGCTGCACTTTTGGTTACAGCAGATTGGACCGCTTTCCAAACTAATTCTATATATAAGGATATTTCTGAACCTGAAATTGGATGGGAGGTTTTTGCACCGGTTTTTATTATATATCCTATTTTACTTCTTATTTTATCCAAAAAGTACGGGTGGACCAATTGGAAGGAACGTCTAACCGGCAAAGTTATACCCCCTGTAGAATTAGAAGAACAACTTAACAATTAAGTAGATGACAGTAAAAATACATGAACAGTTTAAACTTAATGGCCATCAATACTCGAGCGAGGAGTTAAAAGAGGTGGCCTATAGTTTAATAAAAGAAGGCGCAGATTTTGAACAGGAAATAGGAGACTTTCTATTAGATTGGTTATCAGCTGATTCTGAGCTCACTATACGAACATCAGGCTCTACGGGTATTCCTAAGGGGATAGGATTAAAAAAAAGGCATATGGTAAACTCTGCCAGGGTTACCGGCGAATATTTTGGGTTAGAAGCCGGCGATAGGGTTTTACTATGCTTGTCTACAGGATACATAGCTGGGAAGATGATGCTCGTTAGGGCAATGACCCTGGGTTTG
>NZ_JBATGR010000412.1:0-2429 GCF_049665975.1 Eudoraea sp. | reverse complement strand
TTGCTCTACACCACGGAAAAAGGATTCTTCCTGACTGATATTCCGGGATCCTACATGAAAAATGTAATGTTACATTTCCATTCTCAAAATGTTTGAGTGGGGACTCACCGACGAAGGAGGTAATTCCCGCTTGTACTTTAACTTCAAGACTAAATAAATGAATTCCAGGAATTGGTTTTCCATACTCAAGATGTTTAAGCCTGGACTTAATGTTCCGATGGTCATCAGTGTAATTGCATTATAAAGTTATGATCTTTCTTATTCCTTTTTGCTTCCCCAAAAAGGAATATAAAAAGGGGACTTTTTCACTATGTATTTTTTAAAATTTACAAATTTTAAAAACCGATCAACATGGCTAAATTATCTTCAGGGTTTCGATAATTCTTTACGCCAACTTGCTCTACACCACGGAAAAAGGGTTCTTCCTGGCTGTTAATCCGGGGGCCTACATGAAAAATGTTATGTTACATTTCCATTCTCAAAATGTTTGAGCGGGACAAACCGATCCCGATAGTTCCTTCTCCATAGTATTAAGAAGGAGAAGCTATCGGGAGAGGTAATTCTTCGCCTCAAGTACAAAGGGAAAGCTGAGATTTACGTCTCAGCTTTTTTTATCACAGGTACAACATTTTTAATTTTCACAATAAATCCTTATTGTTCAATTGATTTTGTACTATGTTAGATTCCTGGCCATATAATCTTGCCAAGTGACCAAAACATACTTTTCCTTTCCGTTATTTCTAGTGCTTAAAAATCCGTATTCATAAACAAAAAGATATACCTCTCCTTTTCTGTTCTTCCAATAATGAGTGAAGAATTTTGGGTTAAAACCTTCAGCAGTCATTTCTGATTTTCGAAGGGTCGTAAAACCAGATTTGTTGTATCTCTTTAATATT
This sequence comes from Eudoraea sp., assembly GCF_049665975.1. Lineage (GTDB taxonomy): Bacteria > Bacteroidota > Bacteroidia > Flavobacteriales > Flavobacteriaceae > Eudoraea. Next base: position 1,533 of record NZ_JBATGR010000412.1, on the reverse strand, counting down.
TTCCTATTAATTTTCAATTGCCTATCCACCTTTAGAAAAAAAGCTTCGGTTTGTTGGCGGTTTTCATATTGGTTTATGGATTTGCATTTCGTAGAGCAAAATTTCTTGTCGGATCTGCCCTTTAGCAACATGCCGCATATCGGGCATAATTTTTTATTAGTCATTTGTAAACGCATATTAATTGGTTAATATACTATTTAAAACTCAAAACATGACTAAACTTGTTCTATGAAATCATTAAAGTCCATAACGCTTTATCATCTAATGATCAATAATGAAAAGATGATAGGTATAAAATTCTCTTCTGATAAGCTCATACAAGGGTTGATTAAGGGCCTGCCATGCCCGAAATGGAGTCAACATTACAATATGACCTATATTCTTAATACAAAGAAGAACCTAAAAATCATTTTCAACACCTTCAACGGTGTAGTATGGATCAACTATAACCGATTCTTGACAAACAAACCTGTAAATACTCACAATGAATCTATTTATGTGGAATGGTTCAGAAAAAGAAAACTCATCCCAGGATATAGGTTCTGTCCTGAAGAGTATCTATTAAAGCTAGAATTAAAGAGGTATGCCAATAATACCGTACGCACTTATGTCTCATTTTTTGAAATGTTCATCAACCATTATAAAGAAAAGGAGTTGAATGCCATCAACGAATCTGATATCAGGGCATTCCTGCAAAAGCTTATCCATAAAAATGTCTCCAACTCATATCTTAACCAAGCAATTAATGCCATTAAGTTCTATTATGAGGTAGTCTTAGGCATGCCCAATAGGTTTTATGAAATAGAACGTCCAAGGAAAGAGTCCAAATTGCCCACAGTAATATCCAAAGAAGAAGTTCTTTCGATTATTGACAATGCCAACAATTTAAAACATAAGTGCATTATAAAGTTACTGTACGGTTCCGGTCTTCGCCGTAGTGAGCTATTAAACCTAAAACTGGTTGATGTTGACAGCAAACGGATGTTGATTCGGGTGAAAGATTCGAAAGGAAATAAGGATAGATATACCCTACTATCGAAGACTACATTGGAAGATCTGCGAATTTATTATAAAGAATGGAATCCTCGAGAATATTTGTTCGAAGGGCAAAAAGGTGGAAAGTATAGCGCTGCTAGTGTTCTCAAAATTGTAAAGGAGGCAGCATTTAGAGCCAGAACAAAACAAACGGTAACCCCTCATGTATTACGTCATAGTTTTGCCACCCATCTATTGGAATCGGGGGTAGACCTAAGACAGATACAGGTACTATTGGGGCACGGTTCAAGCAAAACGACGGAAATATATACTCACGTAGCAACAAATACTTTTAAAAACATAAAAAATCCACTAGATTAGTGGTATTGACAAAATAGAAATATAGTTACTAGTAACTATATACAATTGTTGTGCTTAATTAAAACAAATGAAAATGACAAAATATAGAAATCAACTACCACAGCTTTCGTCATCAATATTTATGACAGATGGAGGACTTGAAACCGACCTCATTTTTAACAAGGGAATAGATTTACC
>NZ_JBATGR010000411.1:0-2849 GCF_049665975.1 Eudoraea sp. | reverse complement strand
ATAGCAATAGAAAACTTAATAATTCGTGCAATAGAGGAAAAAACATATACAGACGCTGATGTTTTTTATTTCAATGAACGCTGGCACTGTTTTGATGCGCATTCAGAGCTGAGTGATTCATCTAAAGAGATACTGATAAACAATTTAAATAGCGCTCTTCTTAAAACAAGAGATCAGCTCGGTAAAGCCAGCCATTTAATAATTACTCTGGGTACTGCCTGGGTTTACAAAGATGTTAAAGATCAGGAAAGGGTTGCTAACTGCCATAAACTGCCACAAAAACAATTTACAAAAGAGTTACTTACAGAAAGTGAAATTGAAGAAAGTCTTAACAGCATAATTTCAAATATCAGAAAGATAAACGAAAGTGCTAGGGTGATTTTTACAATTTCCCCGGTAAGGCATTTAAAAGATGGATTTGTAGCCAATCAACGAAGTAAAGCAAATTTGATTTCTGCCATTGGCAAGATTATGGAATCAGCCTCATCAGATAATAACCTGTACTATTTTCCGGCGTTTGAAATTATGCTTGACGAGCTAAGGGATTATAGATTTTATGCCGAAGATATGGTGCATCCTAATAATCTGGCAATTGACTATATCTGGAAAAAATTCAAAAGTGTCTGGATTTCTGAGAAGGCAGACTCAGTAATGAAAGTAGTTCAGGAAATTCAGAAAGGATTAGCCCACAGACCTTTTAATGAGCAGGCAGAGCAGTATCAATTATTTTTGAAGTCGCTAAATGAGAAAATTTTGGCTCTAAAAAAGGAGTGCCCATTTATGAATTTTGAGATATGAAGCGAATTTTAGTAGGGATAGTAATCGCTATGGCTATGATTTTGATTTTTCAATCCTGGAACAAGGACAAAGAGGAAAAATCAATTTTAAAGGAGAATAGTTCACTTATTCAACAGCAGATTAATAATGTTTCAAAGATAATAGTCACCGAAGGTCACTTTTCCGAGGTATACAGTTATAAAGATTCCCAACAGTTATTTGGTCCATATTTTACTGCAGATAAGAAAGCTTTAGTAGTGGTTAATGCAGAAATTACTGTTGCTTATAATTTAAATGAGATTAATTTTGAAGTAGATGAAGCCACCAAAACCCTTAGGATACTTAATATTCCCGAAGCCGAGATTAAAATTAATCCTGATTTTGAGTATTATGATGTGACCGCAGATTATTTTAATCAGTTTAGCGCCGAAGATTATAATAAGATTAAGAATAATGTAAAAGCTTCCCTGCTAAAAAAAGTGAAAGCTTCTTCTCTGCAAAAGAATGCGGAAAACAGATTATTAAGCGAGCTTTCTAAATTTTACATACTCACCAATTCATTGGGATGGACCCTTTCTTATAATAATACCATTGTTAAAGAAGATATTTTTGAAACCTTTTCATCTAACTGATTCTATTAGCGCGAAAAGTTTATTTCTTAATCAAATTGTTCAGTCGCCCATTTAATATACTGTTCCCAGTCGTATTCAGTAACATCGTGTTTACCGGTTCGGATATGATAGGCCACAGTATTTTGGATTGGAGAATTTACACCGGGCATTTCATTTGATGAGATACCCGCTTCTCCAAATAATGAATAAACAGGAGTAGCGTAGTGCGCTGAAAGAAATTCTCCTTTAGGGTCTGCCCATTGATCTTCCTGTGCGCTGGCAACATATAAAGGCCTTGGAGCAATTAAAGCAAGTAATTCATGTTGATCTGCGGGAAGTTTTTCTTCCGCATTGTTATATTTTTTATAGTTCGCAGAGAACCAATAAGGAAAATTTTCATTTATTTGAGCTACCGTTTCCCCGAATTTGCGTTTAGATAAGGCGGCTCCACCACATCCTGAATCATTGGAAATTACTCCTGCAAACCTTTCATCCATTGCACCTGCCCATAACGCAGCTTTGCCCAATCTGGAGTGGCCAAAAACGATAACCCTGGTTTTATCAACTTCCATATCATTTTCAACGTAATCCATGGCTCTGCTCAAAGCCCAGGCCCAGGCCCCAATACTGCCCCATTCATCTTTGGCTGGCCTTATCTGACCTTCCGTATAAAACAATGAATGAAGACCATCTGTTAAATCATTTTTGTCAGGATCTATTTCTCCATAATAAATGGTTGCCAGACCATACCCGGCTTCAATCATTTTGGTTATCGCCCATCTACTGGATCGCAATCCCCTGCTTTCTTCAGTTAAGGTGTGGTTTGTAATGCCTATTGATTTATTATTCAGAGACCAGGCTTTTGAAATGATAATATCAGGATCGTTAATGACTGTATGATTTCCATGAAAATTATATCCTAAAAAAAGAGGGGCCCGGCCAATCTTTATTGGCAGGTATAAAAGTATCAGAAAGCTTAATGATCTGCTATTTTTCGTAATGGTTACCTTTACTTGTCTTCGTTTAGCAAGTCCACCAAGTGCGGAGTTACTTTCTTCTTCAACTTCAAAAGCAATAGCATCTAAAGTTCCGGGAACTTTCCCGAAAACCTGGGATTCAAAAAAGTTGATCAATTCCGGTCTTCTTAATTCGTTCCAGGAGGTACTTGTAAGAATATGTTTGTTCGAAAAAGTGGTTAATGGATCGGGCAGGTCAAACTCCGGGACTTGAGATTCGTCGTAATTAGCAACAAATTGTGCATTCATAGTTTGCAGAACAAAGATTATACATGTAAAAACGAAATAGTATCTCATCATGAGCTACTAATTAACCAGTTGACCATCAACCAATGATACTCCATCATCTATTAAATGACCCATTTTTGGATTATTAAGTTTAACGGTTTCCAGATGGGAATGGATTTGTTGTGCAAATTCAAGATCGTTATTGTTTTTGGCCAAT
>NZ_JBATGR010000410.1:0-3385 GCF_049665975.1 Eudoraea sp. | reverse complement strand
AGGAATAAAAGTTTTTAATTAGCACAGACTACTGTTCCAAAGTCTTAATTAAATAGATAAGATAAAGAACATAAAACCTTCAAGTAAACCCAATCTCCGATAGTAATTTACTTTTAAAGTTTAGTTGAGATAGAATTTTCCTTAGTTGAATATGATTTTTATAGCAATATAAATATTTGGTAATCAGAAACATAAATAATTACAAACGACTACAAAAGATTACAAACGAAAATAAGCGCTTCCTAACCGAGTATCACTAAACTGCTGTTCTATGTTTGCAGTGTCGGAGGATAAGACCCGATAGTATTAACTGTTTAATCCTTAAAATTAGTAATTATGAACGCACTTAGAAACAAAGTACAGTTGATTGGAAACCTGGGGCAAGACCCTGAAATTGTTAACCTTGATAATGGCGGTAAATTGGCTAAATTTTCCGTAGCTACCAATGAGATTTACAAAAACAGTAAAGGAGAAAAGGTAACGGACACCCAATGGCATAATGTGGTAGCCTGGGGTAAAACCGCAGAGATTGTGGAAAATTACCTGGCCAAGGGTAATGAAGTGGCCGTAGAAGGTAAGCTCATTCATCGCTCTTATGAAAATAAAGAAGGTGAAAAAAGATATATTACCGAGATTAAATGCAATGAATTAGTGATGCTGGGAAAATAGAGTTTTTCACGAAATGGTCAAAGCCATAATTTATTTCACTATAAAAAAGAGGATCTTGTAAGATCCTCTTTTTTTAAGGTTGTGTGTCTGCAGCAGCACTTTCAACTGTGATCTGTTGGACATCCCTGTCAAATAAGTAGAGCCCGCTTTTGTCATTTCCAATAAGGTTAATCTTATCTAAAATGGTGCGCGCAAGCGCTTCTTCTTCCATCTGTTCGGCAACATACCATTGAAGAAAATTATGTGTGGCATAATCTTTTTCCTGTAGGGCTACATGTACCAATTCATTAATGCTTTTGGAAACAAAAATTTCATGTTCATATAAATCTTCAAACATCTTTTGAAACGAATCATAAATAGCTTTGGGTTCAGTTAATGCGGATATTGCCGCTTGTCCTCCTCGCTCATTTACATATTTAACGAGTTTCAGCATATGCATTCTTTCCTCATCGGACTGTTTATACATAAATAGAGAAATTCCTTCAAGCCCTTTTACTTCTGCCCATGAAGCCATAGACAAGTAAATCTGTGATGACTCCGCTTCGATCCTGATTTGGTCGTTCAGGGCTTTTTCCATATTTTTTGAAAGCATGATAATTGTTTTTATCAAAGTTACAAAATCTAGTTACTAAGGACTTCGTAAAACGACAAGATTTTAGCCCTGTACGTCATTATTTTTTAAGCGATTAATTATCTCGCCATAACAATCAAAGTAAGTCCGATTATATAAACTACCAGCATAATATTTAGAAGTCTGGGAACTCCTTCTGGGGCTCCTTTAAATTCTTTCCAGACAAAAATACCCCAAAAGGCAGCTACTACAGTAGCTCCTTGCCCTAAACCATATGAGATTGCAGGTCCGGCCTTATCTGAGGCCAAAATGCTAAAAGACATACCAATGCACCAAATTGCCCCGCCTAAGAAGCCCATAAGATGGTTCTTGCTACCACCCGCAAAATAGTCTTTAAAACTCACCGGTTTTCCTTCGAATGGTTTTTTCATCAGCAGGGTATTGAAAATGAAATTGCTGGCCAGAATTCCTATGGCAAAAATAAAAACAGCGGTATACGGACTTAATTTTCCCGCAATGGGATTGGTAAATTCAGGAAACATGGAATTAGCCACATATTTATAAAAGAAACCCATTAGGAAACCTGCGATAATTGCCAAAACCAAGCCTTTTGTTGGAACCTTATCCTGACTTACGGAAAGTTTTTTATAGGCATTTGCATTGAGCAGCATGGCAATTACAATAAGTCCAACTCCGCCAAAGAGCATAGTTGGATTCCCAACGGGAATATCCAGATAATTTACAACTACACCTATGACCAATGCGAGGCCAATTCCAACCGGAAAGGCCACAGACATGCCTGCAATTGTAATTGCTGCAACGAGGAGAATATTGGCCGCGTTAAACAAGATCCCTCCCAAAAAAGCAGAACCTAAATTTTCAGAACTTGCCTGTGATAAGTCTTCCAAAAAAGGACGACCAGCATCTCCACTACTACCTGCGGTCAATGCCAGGAGCAATGAAAAAACTACAATTCCAAAAACATAGTCCCAATAAAACAGTTCAAAACGCCAGTCGGGAGAAGCAAGTTTTTGTGTATTTGCCCATGAACCCCAGGCCAACATGGTAATTATACAGAAGAAAACAGCTATTGGGTACGATTCTATGATAAACATATTATAAGAGATTAGTTTATTTCATTGAGATAAGGAGCAGAGGTTTGTGCTCCCATTTTGGTAACAGCGCGCGCTGCGGCTTTATTTGCAAACTCAATGCTTTCCTTCCAGGGCATGTTTTGAGCCAGACATACGGCCAGGGCTCCGTTAAAGACATCACCGGCCGCCGTGGTATCTATAGCATTCACTTTTTGGGCTTTTGCAGTAAAATGTACTTCACTATTCATAAAAAAAGCACCCCTGCTGCCCATGGTGATTATAACATTTTTAACACCTTTTTGAAAAAGAGCTTTGCATGCCCTGCTTGCCGATGTTTCATCTGCGACTTCAACCCCTGTAAGAATTCTGGTCTCTGTTTCATTTGGAGTAATAAGAAATAGTTCTTTAAGAATGTCATCTGACAGTTGCTGAGCAGGGGCAGGATTAATGATCAACTTCTGATTATTTTCCCTGCAGTAGTTTGCTAAATGTGCTATCACCGGTATGGGTGTTTCCAGTTGCGTTAAAATTATATCAACACCTTGAATCTGCTTAGAAACACCTTCTAAATGTGTTTTTGATAACAGATTATTTGCCCCTGATGCCACAACAATTTCGTTTTCCCCTTCTGCATTTACAGTAATTAATGCAACGCCTGAAGGCTCACCTTTTGCAATTAAGACCCCATCAATGTTTATCCCTTCCTTTTTATAGCCTTCAAGGGCATTTTGGCCAAAAATATCATCTCCCACACAACATATAAAATTTATCTTTCCTCCTAAACGTGCGGCAGCAACAGCCTGGTTGGCACCTTTGCCCCCAGGGAACATAAAAAAATCGCCACCTAGTATGGTTTCTCCAGGTTCAGGAAATCTGGGTGTTTTTACGACCATATCGGTATTAGAACTCCCTACAACAACAATTTCTGGCATTTCTATTATTTTAATTTAGTAACAGGAACAGGGTTTGCAAGGCTGCTGTAGAAATCTTCCAGAAGTTCTTCCTTTTTAAAGTTTTCCCAGACAGCAATTTTACGGTTATTATCGGGACG
>NZ_JBATGR010000409.1:0-1969 GCF_049665975.1 Eudoraea sp. | reverse complement strand
GGTAACCCTCAACGACTTTAACAATGATGCAGGTTTTATTACCGGAGCAGATATTGTAAGTCCGGCTCCGAACAATTCCATTACAGACAATGTAGTAGCTTTTTACGATAATACCCCACTACAAAATGATATCGCAGCCAATACTGCCGCAATAGCTGCGGATGGGGATACGGATGCTACGAATGAAATACAGAATCTTGCACTTGCCGGAAATAATCTAACCATTTCGGGAGCCAACACAGTTTACTTAGGTGCTTTTAACAACGCCGGGACAGATGATCAACAACTTACCCTTACAGGAAATAATCTGATAATTGAAGATGGCAATACCGTAGATTTATCAGCACTTAACAATCCCGGAACAGATGAGCAGGATTTAACCGGAGCCACCTTAAGCGGGGCAAATATTTTACAAATAGATATTGAAAACGGAGCCTCAGCCACGGTAGACCTTTCTGCCTTGAGTGGAACTGGTACTGACGATCAGAACCTAACTTCGGCAACCCTTACAGGGAATACACTGCAGATAGATATTGAAAATGGGACTTCGGCAAGTGTCGACCTTACTCCTCTAAGTGGAACTGGAACTGACGATCAACAACTTACTCTGACAGGTGGAAACATTTTAACCCTCGAGGACGGTGGCACGGTAGATCTGAATCCGTTTTTGGATAATACCGATGACCAGAACATTACTAATTTTGCTTTTGACGGTCTTACCAATGTTTTGACCATTACTTTAGAAGATGGCAATACGCAAACTGTAGACCTTACCGCTTTGGCTACTGGTGCGGGTACAGATGATCAACAATTAACAATAACGGGTGGAAATATATTAACCCTTGAGGACGGAGGCACAGTAGATTTAAATCCGTTTTTGGACAATGTGGATACTGATAATCAGAACATTACAAATTTTGTGTTTGATGACCTTACCAATATTCTGACAATTACTTTAGAAGATGGCAATACCCAAACAGTAGATTTAACGGCCTTGGCCACGGCAGCAGGAACTGACGACCAGGTTGCTGCTGAAGTACCGTTTACACCAACAGGAAATACTCTTTCCGTTGAAGTGCAGTCCGCCATTGAAGAATTACAAACCGAAATTGATGGTATCTCTGCAGGCGGGGCTGCCAATCCGACAGATGAACTTCAGAACTTACTATTGAATAATACCGAATTGTCTCTTACCCCCCCAGCTACACCTAATTTCCCGATTGATTTGGATCCCGTTTTTGCAACCGATGCGGAATTAGCCGCATTAAATGTAGATGATGCAGATGCGGATCCTGCCAACGAGATACAAGATTTGAATCTGGCAGCAAATACACTTACAATAACCAACAATGCAGGTGCAACACCTATTGATCTTTCCCCTTATTTGGATGATACAGATACTGATGATCAGACTGCCGTACAAGTCCCTGTAGCTGCTACTCCAACAAACTATGTGGCAGCCACTCCAGATGTGGAAGCTCATTTAACAGGTATTGATCTTGTTCTGGCAACGGCTGGCGGAAATCCCACCGATGAGATTCAGGATTTGAATCTGGCAGCAAATACACTTACTATAACCAACAATGCAGGTGCAACACCTATTGATCTCTCACCCTATTTGGACGATACAGATACCGATGATCAGACTGCTGTACAAGTCCCTGTAGCTGCTACTCCAACAAACTATGTGGCAGCCACTCCAGATGTGGAAGCTCATTTGACAGGAATTGATGTGGCGTTGGCTGCCGGAGGTGGAAATCCCACTGATGAGATTCAGGATTTGAATCTGGCAGCAAATACACTTACTATAACCAACAATGCAGGTGCAACACCTATTGATCTCTCACCCTATTTGGATGATACAGATACTGATGATCAGACTGCTGTACAAGTCCCTGTAGCTGCTACTCCAACAAACTATGTGGCAGCCACTCCAGATGTGGAAGCTCATTTGACAGGAATTGATGTG
>NZ_JBATGR010000408.1:0-9763 GCF_049665975.1 Eudoraea sp. | reverse complement strand
TGATTAACCACTATTATTCCCTCCGATACAGCTTCGGAAAGTAAATGGAAAATATTAATATTCTTATCAAAAACATGCATCCTTTAAGATTAGGAATGAATATTCCGAAAGCAAAATGTAAGCTTTGACTAAACCTTAAAAGTAATCACAGGTAAATTTGCGTGATTCACCACATCTTCACCAATGCTTCCTTTAAAAAAATGTGCTATTCCGCTTCTTCCATGGGTAGGAATCGCTATTAAATCGGCCTGTATATCATTCGCATGATTAAATATGCCTCTCTCAATCGAATAATCTGAGACATAAATCATTTCGGTATTAGAGGGAACAGCACCATTATGAGCAACTTTAAGAAAAAATTCTGCTTTCTTTTTAATCTCTCCTGTGCTCATGAATTCTTCATTAGGTAAATTAACATATACCAGATGAAGCTTAAGGTCCCAATTCTCAAAAAGAGCCCTTGCACTATGGTATGCTTTTATACTCTCTACCCGAAGATCACAGGCATAAACAACTAATTTAGGAGTAAACAAAGGAGATGGCTCTTTTATTACCAAAACAGGAATATCAGAGGAACGCACTACTTTTTCAGTATTGGACCCTACAAAAATCTCACTAACCCCACTTGCCCCATGTGAGCCCATAATTATCAGGTCAATGTTGTTTTCTTTGGCTACCTCATTTATTTCACTAAAGATCTTATAGTTTTGAACCATTTCGGTAACCTTAACACCTTTTAAAAAAGGTTTATTTAAAAAAGTTTCGTAACGTTTTTTTGCCAATTTCATATAAAAATGAGCCTCTGCAGCTTCATCAGATTCACTTTTCGTTAAATAGGCTTCTGAAAGACCCATCATGTGAAGTACAATAATCTCTGCACCAGAATCCTTTGCCAGTTTAGCAGCGACTTCAAGTGCATATCCTGCATGTTCCGAAAAATCTACCGGGACTAATATTTTTTTCATAATTGTTTAATTAAATTTTCCTATTCAATACTTTTTAAAGATTTCCTTTCTCTTTCTGAGCTGGTTTTCCAATTCCTTTATTGTAGTGGCGGCCGCCTTTTCAAAATTATCCTGATTAGATTTAGCAAATAATCTGGGACCAGGTGCACTTAATCGTATTTCACATATTTTGCCTAAACCAGATGGGTCATTTTCTAGTTTAAAAAAGACATCCGCTTTAATGATCCAATCATATTTATTTGCCAATTTTTCCAATTTAGAAGTAATAATAGCAGTCATTGATTCGCTGGTTGGCATTTGAACATATTGAATATTTATTGTCATAATAATACTATTTAGAGTTTGTAATAAAGATCGTACGGAGTATAATGGTAAACTATGACATTTATCATTGTTGATTGAAGTCTGGTTATAATTATTCCATTATACTATCCTCTAATTTAGAGATACTAATTAACCTGGCCAAAAACAATAAGAGCGCAGGTTAAAACTAAAGTTTATTAGTGTCTTTAAGCAAGACAATTAGGACTCCAAGAATGATTACATTTTTAACTATGTATTGACCTAAAAGGCTAAGGCCAAAAGGAGTCGCAGAGAATACAAGATCGGGAAAATACAAAATTGGCAAGAAAGTCAGGATAATATGGATCAAAGCCAGTTTCAAAGCAAATTTTTGAAAAATATTTCCAATTAACAGCAACCCAATTATGGTTTCCCAAATTGCAAGCAGGAGTACTGATAGCTCAGGGGACAGAAATCCATGTGTCAACCGGTCTATTGTGGCTTTTGCAAGGTCCTCAGCCGGACTTACACCAGCAAAAAATTTTAGCAGCCCAAACCATAGATACACAATACCGATAGTTACCGAAATTAAATTTATTTTTTTATCCCTGCTTATTAAACGAGTTAGTAGTTCCTTCATTTTTTCAAAAAAGCTAAACTAAGTATCCCAATTCAGCTAGAAAGTGACAAATGTCATTTTTCTCTAATTCTTTTTCATTTATTATGCTCATTTTGCCGTTACCCAGGATTTTGCCACCTAATGCATTAAATAGTATTGCTCTTAGTTTATAATTGAATAAAAGAAGAGGAAATTAAAAAACAAGTAAAGCCTATTTGATAATCTTTAACAAGTCTTAATCCTAAAAGCATTTTTTCCAGACCAGAAGAATAGCATTTGTAATAATGATTAAAATCATTTGTGTTAATTAACAATGCACGTAGTTTTGTTTGTCAATAGATAATCATCAGAGATCATAGAATTTTCCCGGATAACTATCTTTATAAATTGTTATGAGAGATTCGCCCTTAAGAACATTAGTTGTAGAAAACTCAAAAGTACAATGTAATATCATAGCCCGGTTTGTGAGGAATCATGATCATCTTAACCTGGTGGCAACGAGCAGTAATGCCATAGACGCTAATAGAATCCTTAAAAACCATAAAATAGATTTAATTCTTCTCGACATTGAGATGCCTTGTATTGATGGTTTCAGTCTTCTGGAATCTATGGATCAGAAAATAGAGGTCATAATAATATCCGGTAATTCGGATTATGCCCTAAAGGCCTTTGACTATGATGTAACTGATTTTTTATTAAAACCCCTAAATAATGATCGTTTTGAAAATGCTGTAAAAAAAGTGCTCAAAAAACAATCCTACAAAGGAAATATAATTGACGAAGACATAGAATTTTTGATTGTGCGGAGTAATATGAAAAACAAGAGTATTAATATTAAAGAAATTAAATGGGTGGAGGCTTTAGGTGATTATATAAAGATAATCACTGATAAAGAAAAAGTTATTGCTTTGAGTACTATGAAATCAATCTCGGACAAGCTACCTAAAGATAGATTTCTTAGGATTCATAGATCATATATTGTAAATTTAAACAAGGTTGAAAAATTCGGTTGTAAAACTGTGGAGATAGATGAACATCAAATACCCATGAGCAGAAAGCAAAAACCTAAACTTGAATTTCTTTTGGAAAAAGTTAATAGTTAGCAAGTTAATTAAGATCCAACAACTCAACATAAGCTTAATGAGATACATTCCTTTTACATGTAGATTTTTTTTTAGCTTAATTATATTTTCTGTCTTTTTAGGATGTGATGATGGCCCGGAAAAAATATTGCCTTTAAAAGCAACCATTACAGAATCTGTATATTCCTCGGTAACCATTCAGCCTGATAGCCTTTATCAGGTATATGCAGCTGTAGGAGGTATTCTCGATAAAACTTTTGTTGACGAAGGCGATTCGGTTTCAAAAGGCGCCCCCATAGCCCAAATCATTAACAATACTCCTAAATTAAACACTGAAAATGCAAAACTAAATCTTGAATTAGCAAGAGATAATTACAGTGGTAGCAATGCTATCATAAGAGCGTTAATTGATGAATTAAATGCAGCGGAACTTAAGTATAAAAATGATTCTGTAAATTTTACAAGGCAGAAAAATCTCTGGGATCAAAATATAGGATCCCAGGTAGAATACGAAAATCGAAAACTGGCATATGAATTATCAGGCAATAATTTGGTTTTACTAAAAGGCAATTTTGAAAGAACAAAGTCAGAATTAAAAACAAAACTAAAGCAGGCGGAGAATAATTACCAAACCGCTTTGATTGCTACCGAAGATTTTACAGTACAAAGTAAAATCAACGGAAAACTTTATGCGCTTTACAAAAATCAGGGCGAAATAATTAATACGATGGAACCTATTGCGGCTATAGGAAGTGCAGATGATTTTGTAATTGAAATGTTAGTTGACGAAGTTGATATTGTTAAGCTGAAAATTGGTCAAACCGCTTTAATTACTCTTGATGCTTATGGGTCAGAAGTATATTCTGCAATCGTTAACAAAATTTATCCGAGAAAGGATGAACGATCTCAGACTTTCAAAATTGAAGCTTTATTCATAGATACTCCGGAAGTACTTTATCCCGGATTGGCAGGAGAGGGCAATATTATTGTTTCTCAAAAAGAAAATGCTCTGACCATTCCTAAGGCATATCTTATAGGCGAAAACCAAGTGAAGACCGAAATGGGAATTATAGAAATAGTTACAGGGATACAAGATATGGAACGTATAGAAGTTCGATCTGGTCTGGATGCTGAAACCTATCTATTAAAGCCAGAATAATGACAAATTGGAAAGTCATACTAGGTATTGCCAAAACACATTTGTTAACCAAGATGAAGTCTACCGTAACGGCATCGTTGGGAGTTACTTTTGGCATTGGGGCCTATATTACATTGGTAAGTTTTATGACGGGTTTGAATGGAATGTTAGACGATCTTGTTCTTAACCAGACCCCACATATCCATATGTATAATGAAATTGAACCTTCCGCGGAACAGCCAATTTCTTTATATGAAAAATTTGACGGTGGCTTAAATGTTATACACTCCATCAGGCCAAAACAAAGCCAGCTGAAAATACATAATGCCCTTCCGATATTACATTATTTAAAAGATCAGGAAAATGTAAAAGGTGCAACACCTCAACTTCGTGCCCAGATATTTTATTTATCGGGCTCTATTGAATTAGGTGGTAACCTTGTGGGTGTAGATATTATGGAGGAAGTGCGCTTATCAAATATTAAGGATAATATTGTTGAAGGTAGCCCGGAGGCACTCAGAAATACAGACAATGGTATTTTACTGGGATCCGGTCTTGCTAAAAAAATGTCACTGAACGTTGGGAACCGAATACAAATAAGTACTGTTAAAGGCACTGTTTTTCCTTTAAAGATAGTTGGTATCTATCAGAGCGGTATTGCGGAAATAGACAATGTTCAAAGTTTTGCAAATCTTAAAACTGTACAGAAAATACAAGGAGAAGCCGAAAATTATGTTACAGATATCAATATAAAACTCTATGACATCGCAAAAGCAGTACCCATGGCCAGGCAGTTAGAAAAACAGTTTAAAATTAAAGCAACTGACATAAATGAAGCAAATGCTCAATTCGAAACTGGAAGTAATATTCGAAATATAATAACCTACGCCGTTTCAATAACCCTGCTCATTGTGGCGGGTTTTGGAATTTATAATATTCTTAATATGCTTATTTATGAAAAAATGAAAGACATAGCTATTCTCAAGGCAACTGGGTTTTCGGGGAAGGATGTTCAACTTATTTTTATGAGTCAGGCCATGATAATTGGGGTTGCAGGAGGAATTATTGGGTTGATAATAGGCTTTTTTTTATCCAGAGTAATTGATAATATACCTTTCGAAACCCAAGCACTACCAACAATTAGTACATTCCCGGTAAATTATAACCCAGGCTATTATGTTATTGGAATTGTATTTGCCCTGATATCTACATTTATTGCCGGATACTTACCTTCCAATAAAGCAAGAAAAATAGATCCTGTGCGTATAATTCGAGGAACCTAATTAACGATTATGGGAACGGTACTGGAAACCAAAACAATTAATAAGCATTTTAGAAAACCCGTAGATTTTCATGTCCTAAAAGATATTAGTTTTAACGTCAAAGAAGGAGAGTTTGCCTCTATTATGGGTAAATCGGGTTCTGGAAAATCCACCCTGCTTTATATCCTCTCCACCATGGACACAGACTATGAAGGTGAGTTATTTATAAATGAAGAACTCATAACCGGAAAACCGAATAAGGAATTGTCGCAAATTAGGAACAGGCATATAGGTTTTGTATTTCAATTTCACTATCTGCTGTCAGAATTCAGTGTCCTGGAGAATGTGATGCTTCCCTCTAAAAAACTGGCAGTCAAAACCTATGAAGAAATTGAACACGATGCAATGGAAAAATTAAATATGCTGAATATTGGACATTTGGCTAAAAAAAGAGCTTCACGGGTTTCTGGTGGAGAAAAACAACGCGTGGCTATTGCAAGAGCACTTATAAATAATCCCGATATTTTAATGGGCGATGAACCAACGGGTAATCTTGACAGTTATAATGCTGAAAATGTTTTCCAAATATTTAAGAGGTTAAAGGAAGAGGAAGGACTTTCTTTATTGGTCGTTACACATGATTTAGATTTTGCAAATCGTACAGATCGGATCATAGAAATGGAAGATGGCACAATTATTAACTGAATCTTAAATTGCTAAGTCCTGACTTTAGGAATTATAGCAAAGTATTGGAATAGTGACTAAGGTCTCCATTTTTTTTATAATATCTTTATTAAAAATAGAAGCAAAGAGACTCTTATTTTCTCTTTCCAGCATACTTAATATATCTGCATTCGTATCACTTATGTGTATCCTTAATCCCTGTTCAATACTATTGGCCAAAACCATGTGAAAACTAATGTTTTTATATGCTACCTGCACTTTCAATAATTCTTTAAACCATTCCATTTGTTGCATAGCGGCATATTCATCCATTGTAGGGATATGCACCACCTCTATTTCTGCATTGTAGCGTTCTGCTATTACAGCTAATTTTTCTATTGCAATGATATCAGAAGATTCAAAATCACTGGCATAAGCAATCTTTTTTACCTTTTTATAATTATGATGAGGAGGAATAATTAGTATTGGGCAAAGGTTTTTATCTATTAATTTATTCGCAATATTTCCACTAAAGAAACCTCGTGAAGAATGTTCATCTTTCATCCCAATGATTAGTAAATCAATATTAGCTTTACTTATTCTGTCTATAATTCCTTTGCTTATTGATGTATTTTCTGCAACCTCACATATTAATTGATTTTTACTTAAATTTTGATTTAGGTTTTTTCGGCAATAATCTTCCAGTAATTCTTTGTGCTCATTCATTGCCAGTTTTTCTAATTGTTCAGGCGACCTAATATTGGATGTTCTTACAGGCGGAATATCATATATGTGAAGTACAACCAGTTTGGCTTTTACAGTTTCGCTGAGATTCAAGGCATAGTTTAAAGTTGAGATCGAATTTTTGGTGCAATCCGTGGCATAAAGAATAGTGTCCATAACAATTCATTTAAATATTAAGTCAATTTACCTCATTTTAGATCTGCAAAACATGATTTTGGTCACAAAAGCTCTACATGACTTATATCATAAAAATTTGTCATGAACTAAACTACTTTTAAGTTCCAAACCAAAAGGAAATTTATCATGGATAACAGCAATAAATCAACTCAGCAAAATAAAATTGGAGAAGTAAACTGGCAAGAACTTTATATTCTTACAGATCATTGGAAGTCAGATCTGAACTTCTATAAAGACGATCTCAGGTTTTTACATCATTTAATAGATAAGTATATTATCTGGATTACAAAAGACGATAATCTTAACCTGGTAAAAAATATACAGAAAAACCTTTTTGAGATTCGGAATAAAAGTATGGACCTAATGAAGGAAGTAACCACACACCAAGGGAATTTGGGCCTTATGGTAGAAAATCCGGTTCAGAGCTCAAACCCGCAATTTATAGATGATCACGAAGATCTGGAAGATAAAATGTCAAAATTCGTAAAACTGTTTAGGTCCAATCGAAAAGAAGTATTTAGCATAACGGAATACATCATAGACAGCGAGGAATTACCAAATATTCTTAAAAACTAATCCAACGCAAACCTTTTTATTATATCCTTAGAAAACAGTTTTGATGATTGTTGATTTTTGATGCACGAAGTAAGCATGATTAATCATCAAATAGAAATACTTCGCTATATTTGCACCGCAATTTTAGTAAAAATGCCCACGTGGTGAAATTGGTATACACGCTACCTTGAGGGGGTAGTGTTCGAAAGGACGTGCTGGTTCGACTCCAGTCGTGGGCACAAAAAAACTGCTTCTGAAAAAACAGGAGCAGTTTTCGTTTTAATGGGTATTGATATTTACAATCGTTTTACCCGTACATTTCTGAACCATACGCCCGCTCCGTGGTCCTGCAGAGCCAAATAACCATCATTGGTTTTACCATAATCGGGATAATCATTCCATTTACCACTATTGCGTTTTTCTTTCCAGTCTTGGGAGTTCTTATCAAATTCGACAATTTTTTGACCATTGAGCCAATGCTCGGCCTTACCTTTATTAAAAATAATCTTACTGGTATTCCACTCCCCTACTGGTTTCAGGGTTTTGTTTTCATTGGCTATATGCATAGCATAATTGGCGCCGGTCTTTTGCCAATCCTCAATAGGTTCTTCAAAACCCACATCATCCAATAGCTGATATTCCGGTCCGGTTTCATAAGGTGAATGATAAATGGTATCCTCCACCACGTGATAAAAAGCACCGCTATTGCCACCTTTGGTTATCTTCCATTCAAAAGCAAATTCAAAGTTTTCATATGTTTCTGTACTAATAATATCCCCTCCTACATCTCCACCTTCTCCATAACATTCTATCACACCATCTTTAATTGACCAATTTGATGGAAGGGATTCCTGATTGTATCCCCTCCAGTCTGAAGGTTCCATGAGTTCAACCCATTCTGTGGTTACTATTTGAGCTTCTTTTGCAGTAGGTATTTCCACTGTTTTCTTCTCTGTATTCTTGCAGGCTCCAATTAAAAGGACCATACCAATAATCACTATACGCCGTTTCATAATCTTCAAATTTAAAGTAGTTTCATCCCAACAGGATCCCATTTTATAGCTTTGTCTAAAAAATAACTGTCGTTGCAAGCTAAAGCAGGGGCCGCCGCGCGATAACCAAATACTGCGTCTTCAGATACTGCTTTTCCCCCTCTGATAGCATTGAACCAATTGGAAAAATGATCATAGTGCGCTCCTTTATAACCTTCCTCTGCATCAAAAACAATTTCTTCCTGAGGAAGCATCTTTTTCCTGGAACCACCGCCCCCGGTTTGAGATGCCTTGGCCTGTAAAAATGGGTCACTGTCAAATTGCTCATTATTTCTTCTTAAAATCACTTTTCTCCATTGGACATCCATAGAGCCCTCACTACCTACTATTCTCAAATAGGTTGTGCCAGACGTGCCATCAACAAAATTGCATCGCAATGAAAGGTTAAAAGGAGGGTGTTCCTCACAATCAGGATAATCGAATACTCCCAGGAGAACATCGGGTACCTCCCTGCCATCTTTCCAATAACGCAATCCTCCCGATGAATAAATTTGATTTGGACCTTTTGAATTGGTAATAAAATGAAGGCTCGAAAAAAGATGAACAAAAAGGTCTCCGGACATCCCGGTGCCATAGTCTTTGTAGTTTCTCCATCTGAAAAAGCGCGTAGCATCGAAAGGTCTTTTATTGGTATTCATCAAAAAGGTATCCCAATCTACCGTTTTTGTGGAGGCATCCTCTGGGATATTGTATTGCCAGGCACCTGTAGGGCTTCTTCTGGCCCAAAACCCTTCTGCATAATTTATATCTCCAATTGCTCCCTGAGCCAATAATTCTTTGGCCTTTTCATTTCCAAGTGAGGACATTCCCTGACTACCCACCTGGAATACCATTCCCGTTTCCTTCTGAACTTTTATCACATCGGGGCCCTCATCTATAGAATGGACCATCGGTTTTTCACAATAAACATGTTTCCCTGCCCGCATAGCGTCAATTGAAATCTGTTTATGCCAATGATCAGGTGTACCAATAATAACGGCATCCACGTCTTTTCTGGACAATATTTCCTTATACTGTTTTGTTGTAAACAGGTCCTTACCCCATCTTTCCCTGGCTCTTTCGAGATGACCATCATATAGGTCACAAACAGCAACTAATTTTACACCATCGTGTTTTAAGGCTGTATTTGTATCCTCAGATCCCATACCCCCTGCACCTATAAGCGCGATTTGTATATTACTGTTCGCACTATATATTTTTCTGCTTAAATAAGAAATTTGAGGC
>NZ_JBATGR010000407.1:0-2725 GCF_049665975.1 Eudoraea sp. | reverse complement strand
AGGCAGTATTGGGGAAACGATATTACAGAATTTGGCAAGTGAAGGCGCCATACCTGCGGTTATTGACAGAAACGACAGAGGTATTAAATACATTGAAAAAATTAGAAAAAAAGGGATTGATGCCATCTTTTGTAAAACCGATGTTACAAATCCGGAACAAATTCAATTTGCCATCGAAACTATCGCCAAAAAGTATGGTAGGATAGATGTGGTCATCAATAATGTAGGAGTAAATGATGGTGTAGGCTTAGACGCGTCATATGAAGAATTCATGAACTCATTAAAACTGAATATGGTAAGCTATTTTTTGACAGTCAAGCATGCCTTACCCTTATTAAAAAAGTATAAAGGTAATATTCTCAATATTGGGTCTAAAGTTGCTTTAACCGGACAGGGAGGAACATCGGGCTATGCTGCTGCTAAAGGAGGTGTATTGGGTCTAACCAGGGAATGGGCTGTAGACCTTATTGCATATGGAATCCGCTCAAATGCCATAGTTATTGCCGAAAGCTGGACCCCCTCTTACGACACCTGGATAAAATCACTTGAAAACGGAGACAAAAAGTTACAGTCAATTATAAAAAAAATTCCTTTTGAAAACAGAATGACTACCCCACAGGAAATTGCAGACACCTGTTTGTTTACTATTTCTGATAGATCGTCACATACTACCGGACAATTTATAACGGTCGATGGAGGGTATGTTCATCTGGACAGATCTTTATTAACGCAAGACAATGATTAGTCGATTGAAGAAATAACCATTATGGATAACAACAAGAAAATACCGGTTGTCACCAAACAGGTATTGCTGCCATTTATATTAATTACATCTTTATTTGCATTATGGGGATTCGCAAACGATATCACCAACCCAATGGTCTCGGCTTTTAAGAAAATTCTGGAATTAAACAATACTCAAGCATCCTGGGTGCAAATGGCTTTTTACGGCGGATATTTTACGATGGCATTTCCTGCTGCAATGTTTGTTAAAAAATATACCTATAAAAAAGGAATCATGCTTGGATTGATCCTATATGCAATTGGAGCCATTTTGTTTTATCCGGCCGCTGCATACGAAGAGTTTGGTTTTTTTCTGGCCGCTTTATACATTCTAACTTTTGGATTGGCTTTTTTGGAAACTACAGCTAATCCGTTTATTTTATCTATGGGCGATCCAAGAACCGCAACACGAAGATTAAACCTGGCTCAGGCATTTAATCCTATTGGCGCCCTAACTGGTTTATTTGTAGCACAGACATTTATTCTGGGTTCGCTCCAGTCAGACGACCTGGACGCCCAAGGCAACATTATCTATGACACTCTTTCTGAAACTGCTAAAACTGCTGTTCGCACATCTGATTTAATGGTTGTACGAAATCCATATGTTATTCTGGGAATATTCGTATTGTTCATGCTTGTTCTAATTGCACTTGTTAAGATGCCTGAGAAAAAAGAAATAGTTAACGACTCCGTAAGTAACGCAGTAAAACGTTTGTTTAGGAATAAAAAGTTTGTTGAAGGTGCAATAGCCCAAATGTTCTATGTTGGAGCTCAAATTATGTGCTGGACGTATATTTATCAATATGCGGAAACCCTTGGAATTGACAATCGGAGTGCTGTCACCTATGCGTATTGGGCGTTGATTCTCTTTTTGATTGGCCGTTGGATAGGCACTTATTTATTAAAATATGTCAGTTCTGGCAGATTGCTCATGTTTTTTGCAATTGGGGCTATTTTATTTACCCTTGGAGCCATTTTTATTCAAGGAATGACTGGCTTATATTCTCTGGTTGGTATTTCATTGTGCATGTCTGTCATGTTTCCAACCATTTACGGAATAGCCCTGGAAGATGTTGGGGAAGACGCAAAGTTTGGAGCGGCGTTTTTGGTAATGGCGATAGTAGGTGGAGCAATTATGCCAGTCTTACAGGGTTCCATTTTGGATTTCGGAGGATCCGGATATACGGATATTGAAATTCTTGGAGTTCCGGAAGTAAATTTCTCCTTTATTTTACCCCTTATATGCTTTTTTGTAGTGGCGACTTATGGCTACAGAACACAAAAAGTTTACACTAAAGTAAATCAGGTTTGATAGTAAAATTATAAAGGACTATTTTTCTGTCTGTTTTTTTGAAACTTCAGGGTTTTCAAGACTCACCACAAAATATTGAAGCTTTTACAAGACATTCTTTCTTTTCATTTGGCTGATATCCAATGTATCATTCAATTCTTTTTGCATGTTTAGTAACTCCTGAAAAAGATCATCAATTTTAGGTTGATATTCCTGGAACTCCGAGAGGTCCTTCATTTCTTCCGGATCTTTCTCTAAGTCATACAATAAAACCTTATCCAGTTTGGGATATACTATTAGTTTGAAACCGTCCTTCCGTATCATTCTTTGGAGGTCAATATATGCACCATAAATAGCATTATAATGGCTTTTATCCTGATCTCCTTTTACTATATCCATTACACTATGAAAATACAGGTAACCTGGTTTCTCAACACCTGCCAATTCTAAACTTGTGGCCATAGCATCTTGCAAATAAATATCTGACGAATTTATTTTACCTCCAGGTATGTCTGGGCCCATTATCATAAAGGGTGCTCTTATACTGTGATCAAATTGACTTTGTTTCCCCAATAAACCATGCCTTCCCATTGCCAACCCATGATCTGCCGTAAAAATCACATATGTATTTTCCATTTGTCCGCTTTCTTC
>NZ_JBATGR010000406.1:0-1711 GCF_049665975.1 Eudoraea sp. | reverse complement strand
AGTAAGACCATACTTCAAATACATGCTGATGGCAAAACCCATTTATGGGAACCTTTTTCCGATAGATATTCCGGAATATATAAGACTCAAAGAAATCTTTATAAAAACTTTTATGGGAACAAGATTGTTTTTGAGGAAATCAATCAAGATCTGGGCCTTACTTTTAGGTACCAATGGTGCTCGAGCGATGAATACGGATTCGTAAAAAAATCTACATTGGTCAATGATACCAGTAATGAGATACAAGTAACGGTATTGGACGGTATTCAAAATATCATTCCTTACGGAGTAACATCCGACTTGCAGAATAGACAAAGTAACCTGGTCGATGCTTACAAAAAAAGTGAGCTTGAAGCAGAAGTTGGCATTGGCGTATTTGCACTGAGTGCGATAATTGTTGATAAAGCGGAACCCAGTGAAGCCTTAAAAGCCACAATTGCCTGGTCTGCCGGAATTAAAAACGCAAAATATTTGGTCTCTTCCTTACAACTTGATAGGTTCAGAAGAGGAATAGAAATTGAACAGGAAGTTGACATAAAAGCTGAAAAAGGAGCTTATTTTCTTTGCGCAGATTTAACTTTAGAGCCTGATTCCGATAAAACCTGGATGATAGTTGCCAATGTCAACCAATCAATGGTCAACATCAGTGAAATTTCTGAATTGATTAAAAAGAAAACAAACGTTATTGCTATAATTCAGGAAGATATTGAATTAGGGTCCAAACATTTATTGGAGTTGAATGGAGCTTCAGATGGTATGCAATTGACGGCGGATACATTGAGAAATACCATGCATTTTTCAAATACGCTGTTCAACATCATGCGTGGCGGTATTTTTGATGATGGTTATCAAATTGAAAAATGGGATTTTGTAAAATATATTGAAAACGCCAACAAAAAAGTATTTAAGAAAAAGGAAGATCTCTTAAAAAATCTTCCTGAAGTATTTACACTTGGTCATTTGAAATCATTGGCTGAAAAAGATGAGGATAAAAACTTAAAAAGAATTGCTATTGAATACATGCCTCTAAAATTTAGTAGAAGACATGGTGACCCGAGCAGACCCTGGAACAGATTTTCAATTAACACAACTAATGAATTAGATGGCTCTAAAATATTGGACTATGAAGGTAACTGGAGGGATATTTTTCAAAACTGGGAAGCCTTGGCACACTCATACCCGGAGTTTATCGAAAGTATGATCCATAAGTTTTTAAATGCTACCACTTTTGATGGCTACAACCCTTACCGTGTAACCAAAGATGGATTTGATTGGGAAATTATAGAGCCGGATGATCCATGGTCATATATTGGGTATTGGGGAGATCATCAAATTATCTATTTATTAAAGTTTTTAGAGTTTATTGAAGACTATTACCCTAATAAGTTAGCAACGTACTTTAAACAAAATATTTTTGTTTATGCCAATGTGCCTTATAAAATAAAAAGCTATTCAGATATCTTAGTCAACCCTAAAGACACTATTGAATTTGATCATGAATCAGATGAAAGGATTGCTCAAAAAAGAACTGAATTAGGTGCTGATGGTGCCTTACTTAGAGATAAAAATTATTTTATCTATAAAGTTAATCTTGTTGAAAAATTATTGGTAACGGTTCTGGCAAAAGTATCGAACTTTATTCCAGAAGGTGGAATCTGGATGAATACACAAAGGCCGGAATGGAATGACGCTAACAATGCCTTGGTAGGAA
>NZ_JBATGR010000405.1:0-3343 GCF_049665975.1 Eudoraea sp. | reverse complement strand
TATAGGAAAGAACTTAAATAAAAAGTATAAATTTGTCCCAACATTTAACCACCAGAATGAAGCCGGTTACCCTCTCACTTTTATCTATTGTTATTCCACTCTATAATGAAGAAGAAAATGTAGAACTTCTTACATCTAAAATTAATGAGAGTCTGCAAGGTTATTTCTATCAGATTATATATGTAGATGATTTTTCCACAGACCTTACCCGCAAAAAGATAAAAGATATAAAAGATCCCAACGTTCATTTAATAGCATTAAAAAAGAACTATGGTCAAAGTTTGGCTCTGGCTGCAGGTATTGACTATGCCAAAGGCGAATATATCATTACTATGGACGGTGACCTGCAAAATGATCCTCAGGATATTCCTAAAATGTTGGAGTATGCGGTGAGCGGCGAATATGATGTTGTTACTGGAATCCGGCAAAAAAGAAAGGATTCTTTGGTTAAGAAAATCCCGTCCAAGATTGCTAATTTCTTGGTTAGGCGTGTAACTAAATTAGATATCAAAGACAATGGATGTGCCCTAAAGGTATTTACAAGGGATATTGCTAAAGATTTGAACCTTTATGGTGAAATGCATCGCTTTATCACCTTACTGGCACATTTAGAAGGTGCTCAGATAAAGCAGGTCCCTGTGCAACACCATGCAAGAAATGCCGGAGTATCCAAGTATGGATTAGAACGCGTTTTTAAGGTGGTGGCCGATATGATGCTACTCCTTTTTATAAGAAAATATTTCCAACGACCCATTCATTTATTTGGTATTCTTGGAGTTTTGCTAATTATATTGGGAATCTTTATTAATATCTATTTGCTTATCATAAAAGTAGGTTTCGGACAGGATATAGGAACCAGGCCGCTACTCATTTTTGGAATGATGTTCATATTAGCGGGGATACAGCTGTTTACCATAGGTATAGTTATGGAACTTCTCATTCGAACATATTATGAATCGCAAAATAAAAGGCCCTACAGAATTAAAAGTATATCTATAGGTGGCCAATAATCGTAAAAAAGGGATTACCCTTCTTAAAATCCTTTTTAGCTTTGTTCTGCTGTATTTTGTTTTTACCAAAATTCAATTCAAAGAGGTTTGGGATATTCTTAAGGGAAGTAATTTAGGATACCTGTTTATAGCGCTCTTGTTTTTTATCCTTTCCAAGGTTTTATCAGCCTTTCGCCTAAACCTGTATATTCATCAAATCAAGATATTTCTTACTCAATTAAGCAATTTAAAACTATACCTCCTTGGCATGTTTTATAACTTGTTTTTACCAGGTGGAATTGGGGGAGACGCTTATAAAGGATATGTATTAAAGAAAAAATATGAGGTAAAGACCAAAAGCGTTGTTTCTATTCTTGTTTTAGATCGGCTTAATGGACTTTTGCTGATCTTTGTGATCAGCTGTTTGCTTGCACTATTTTTAGATGAAGGCCGTTTACAGCCCTATAAACTCATTTTTGGAATAGCAATTGGGCTTAGTATTCTTATTTTTTGGCTTTTTAATAAAAGGTTTTTTTCATTCGTTTATCCTGTTTTCTGGAAATCTTTGGGGTATTCGGCTTTGGTCCAACTAGCTCAATTGGTAAGTGTTTTATTTATTTTACAGGCTTTAGATGTGCAAGGCGATAACATTGCCTATTTATTTATTTTCCTAATATCGTCTATTGTTTCTGTTTTACCATTGACAATAGGCGGAATAGGAAGCAGGGAAGTAGTTTTCTATTACGGAGCACTTTGGTTGGGATTAGATGAGAATACTTCAGTAAGTATCAGCATGCTCTTTTTTCTAATAACCGCCGCAGTTTCCCTTGCAGGAATTATTTACCATTTTAAAAAACCCGAATTGGAAGAGATCCCGGCCTAAAACTTATTCGATCAGGTGAATTAAATGCATGCTGTTTAACACTTGCTTCCTGCTGGCAGGATTTAAAAACTTTGGTTGTAAACGTGTTATCCTGAATTGATCTGCAGTAAAATGCCTGTCCCAATGCACACCGGCTTCTTTTAGTTTTTTAAGATCGTCATCTGTGCCATAAACCCAAACTGCTTCCTTCTGCAGATCTGCAACTTCTATTGTTTGAACGGGATGTTGGTTGTAAAAATCCAGGGCCCAAGTAGACCCGGAGGTAATTTTATATATCTCATCGGCCGGAATGTCATTTTCAGCAACTATACCAGACATAGTAGAGCCCGCCTGATACTCTAATAAAGATGGATAAAAATGTAAATTCAAAACAGCATTTAAAAGAAGAGAACTGTATATCGAGATAGTTAATAATCGAAGACCATATTCCTGCTGCTTTAAACAGAAATATCCTATTAGAACAAAGGCTGATAATAATAAAACATAGGCATACCAGTTTGAAATTTTAAACACAAAAAAACAAATCAGAATTGAGGTAATACAAACTAAACCCAGAATGAAAGTTTGCAGTCCAAGAAATACTTTCATCTTTTTTACTTTTGCAGAATTGATTAAATCCTGCACAAAAGAAGCCGAAAGTACCGCGAACAAAGGAATCATAATATTTAGGTAGTGCGGTAATTTAAATTGTGCAAAGCTTATAATTAAAAAAATTAAAGTAATACCCCCAATTGTAAGAAATTCCAGGCCAGAATCCCTCCTGAATTTAGTTTTAAAAAATGCCTTGACCTGTGTCCAATAAGCAGCAAGGCCTAGTATTGTCCATGGAATAAATACCCATAAAAAAGTGTGGAAAAAGAAAAAATAATCGCTGCTATTCTTTCCTACCCCTTCTCCGCTTAAGCGTTCAAAACTTTGTTCCCAGAGAATAAAGAGTATACCACTCCTGTGATCTTTGCCTCGAATTATTTTTTCCGGATGCAGATCAAATTGCAGGTAATAGGCATAAAGTATAGGTGAAATAGTTAATCCAAATACTACCAATGCAGCTAATACCTTCCAACTGAATAGTAATTTCCATTTATTGCTATAACCTAAATGGCAAAGTATTGGAAGACCTATAACTAATAGTGCAATCTGCCCTTTTGTGGAAAAAGCAATTCCGGCACCAAACGCACCCAGAAGTAAATTTTTCAGGGAATTTTTTTCTATATAAGCTGCCAGTTGCCAAATAGCCAAAGCGGTAAATCCGGTAAGAACAGCATCAGTCCGTACGTCAATATTAGACAACATGATGGTTTGTGCTGTCATAAAAATAAGAGAAGCTATTTTACCTACCTCCTTGTTATACAAAACCTTACCCAACCCATAACAGCTGTATGCACCTAGCAATGTTGCCAGGATACCGGGAATTCTATAAGCCCAATCGTAAAGACCGAAAATTTTAAAAGCAATGGCCGCCAGCCAGTAA